>JAKDKQ010000170.1 GCA_030453295.1 Janibacter sp. | reverse complement strand
CCGACGACGAACTCGTTGGCGATGTCGAAGCCGACCCAGCGGGTGTCGATCTCGACCTTGGCCGCCTCGGGCTTGCGCAGCAGGGTGAGGATCTCGACGGACGCGGGCGAGCGCGAGTCGAGGTTGGCGCGGATCCACGACAGCGTCAGGCCGGAGTCGATGATGTCCTCGACGATCAGCACGTGCTTGCCGCTGATGTCGGTGTCGAGGTCCTTGAGGATGCGCACGACGCCGGAGGACTTGGTGCCGGAGCCGTAGGAGCTGACCGCCATCCAGTCCATCGGGGCGGACCCGGGCAGGTGGCGCATGAAGTCGGCCATGACCATGACCGCGCCCTTGAGGACGCCGACGAGCAGCACCTCCTTGCCCTGGTAGTGCTCCCAGACCTCGGTGGCGAGCTCCGCGAGCCGCGCCTGGATCTGGTCCTCGGTGATGAGGACCTCGACGAGGTCGTCCTGGATGTCCTTGGAGTCCACAGCTCTCCTTATTCGGGTCTGGCCGGTCTCATTGTCCACCAGACGCGTGTGCGATGTGCACCCGGTGGTCGGCCCGGCTGACCCGCAGGTCACCGGGGAGATGGAGGGGCCCCTGGCCGTGCCAGTCCGTGAGCAGGCGGTCGCAGCCGGCGACGTGCCCCGCACCCAGGGCGCCGACCGGCGCGCCGGCCCGCACGAGCAACCGTCGCCAGACGCGTGATCGAAGGGCGGGAGCCAGCTCGACGAGATCCGTCACGGGGACGCCGGCGGGGTCGTCGTCGGGAGTGGCCTGCTCCGCGAGGTCGTCGAGCAGGTCGGCGTCGTCGCGCAGCAGGTCGGCGCTGCGCGCCAGTGCATCGGCGAGCCCCGGCCCGAGGTCCTCCTCGAGGATCGCGAGGGCCTGACGGACGCGGACCCGGGTGTAGGACCGGTCGGAGTTCATCGGGTCCTCCCAGGCCACGAGGCCCCACGCTGCGCAGGCCTGCTCGGTCGTCGTGCGGGGCAGGTGCAGCAGCGGCCGGACGAAGGGAGTCCCCTCCCGGACGACGAGATCCGCCATGCCGGCGAGTGACCGGGCGCCCGAGCCGCGGGCCAGGCCCAGCAGCACCTGCTCCGCCTGGTCATCGCGGGTGTGGCCCAGCAGGACGACGTGTGCGGGGTGCTCCTCCCCCATCGCGGCGGCCGTCTCGGCGAGGGCGGTGTAGCGCGCCTCGCGCGCGTCCGCCTCGAGACCGTCGCCGGAGGAGGTGACGACGGCCTGCACGACGGCGACCGGAGCGAGCCCGAGGTCCGCGCACTGCTGCGCTGCGAGCAGCGCCGTGTCGGCGGACTCCTCCTGGAGCCCATGGTCGACGACGATCGCTCCGACGGTCACGTCATGGGCTGCTCCCTCCGCAGCCAGTGCCCCGGCGAGAGCCAGGGAGTCGGTGCCACCGCTCACCGCGGCGAGCGCCAGCGAGCCGGTCGGGAGGCCGGCGAGGACCGCGCGGACCCCCCTTCGGCAGTCGGCCTGGGAGGGGTGGCCGGCACCCACCTCAGCCGTGCACCCGCCGCACCCAGGCGGCGGGCTCGGTGATCTCGAGGGCGGTCGGCAGGGTCTGCGGGGAGGTCCACACGGCGTTGAAGCCGTCGATCCCGACGCGCTCGTGCACCTCGCGGACGAAGACCGCGCCGTCGCGGTACTGGCGCAACTTGGCCTCGAGGCCGAGCAGGCGGCGCAGCAGGCGGTCAGCGGCTCCGGCGCCCTTGCGTCGCTTGGTGAAGCGTTCGCGGATGGTCGCCACGGTCGGCACGTGCTCGGGGCCCACGTCGTCCATCACGACATCGGCGTGCCCCTCGAGGAGGGACATCACGGCAGTGACCTCGGCCATCCGGTCGCGCTGCTCCGGGGTGATGACGAGCTCGGCGAGCCCCTGCCCGTCCCCGCTCAGGACCCGCGGCAGCTGGGTGGCGACCTGCTCGAGTCGCGACTTGAGGGACTCTGCGTCCGGCATCAGGTCGCCGGCGAGGCCGCGGGCACTGTCGATGATGTGCTCGCGCAGCCACGGCACGGCCGTGAACTGCACGCGGTGGGTCTCCTCGTGCAGGCACACCCAGAAGCGGAAGTCTCGCGGCACTGCGGACAGCTCGCGCTCGGTCGTGACGATGTTGGGCGCGACGAGCAGGAGCGCCGGAGTGCCGTCCGGCGCGATGTCGTACTGGCCCAGGACCTTGGTGGAGAGGAAGGCGAGCATGCCGCCGGCCTCCGCGCCCGTCAGCTTGGACCCGATGGCCTGGGCCGGCGCCCACGGCTCCTTGTCCCGCCGCTCGGCCATCGTCCGCAGCGCGGGGTCGAGCAACGCTGACATGGAGTCGGCGTTGACCTCGATCCAGGTCGGCCGGTCGACCACGAGCGGCGCGGGCGCGTCACCGGGGGCGGTCAGCCGCGAGGTGGCGGCGACCGGAGCGACGGCTGCGGCGGCGAGCTCTCGGATCTCGGCGACCGTCTCGGCTGCCTCCTCGTGGCTCACGTCGGGCCCCGGCGGGACGAGCCGCGCCCCGGCGGACTTGGCGAACTTCCAGTCGACGTATTGGGTCACGTGCCCAGAGTACGGAGCGGGGCGCCGTCGCCCAACGGCGAGGTCTCAGCGGCAGCCGCAGGCGGTGAGGTCGGCGACGATCGTGTCGAGTGCCGCTCGGGCGCCGAGCGTGCCCGTCGTCGACGGGACCCGGTCGGCGATGAGGACGAAGGTGAGCAGTCGCCCGTCCGTCGTCGTCGTCGTGCCCGCCAGCGCGGAGGTCCCCGTCAGGGTGCCCGTCTTGGCCCGGGCGATGCCCGCGGCGGGGTGCGACTCGTCGGTGTCGAAGCGGTCGTGGAGGGTGCCAGTGAGTCCTGCGATCGGCAGCTCGGACAGCACGAGGCTCATCGTCTGCGCGGAGCCGGTGATCCCCAGCTGCATGACCTCGGAGATGACCCGGGAGGGGATGGTCTGCCCGGAGCTGAGTCCGCAGCTGTCCTTGAGCTTGACTCCCGTGAGGTCGATCCCCGCGTCCTCGAGGGTGGTCTGCACCCAGGCCGCGACGTCGGCGAAGGAGCTCCCCGCGCCGTCGGCGACCGCGGCCTGCCGGGCCACATTTTCGGTCAGGGCGTTGTCGCTGTCGTCCAGGGCCAGAGCGAGCACATCGCCGAGCGGAGCCGACTCGACGGACCCGAGCTCCTCGGCGCCCTGGGGTGCCGCCTGCTTCCACGACGACGCAGCGTCGTCGACCGAGACCCTGACGCCTGCCGCGTCCAGCTGCTTGGCGAAGGCCTTGAGCACCGCCCGCTCCGGGTACCTCGGCGAGGCGTTGAAGGGCTCGGGCCGGTCCCCTGCCAGACCCACCATCGACACGCCCTGGGTGTAGCCGGCCGCCACGTCTGCCATGTCCCACGTCGGGGCGTAACGCTCACCGGCCGCGTACGTGGCATCGAGGCGAAGGGAGAGGCGCCCTCCCCCCTGCGTCCCCAAGGAGTCAGCAACCTGCTGGGCCAGGTCCGCCAGTCCGGCCCGGCCCTCGACCGTGGTCGGGTCGCCGGCCCCCTTGGCGAGCATCGTGTCGCCGGACGCGACGAGCACCAGCTCGTCCTCCTCGCGCACGACCGTGGTCGTCATGGTGCGGGTGAGATCAGCGCGCTCGGACACGGCCGCGGCCGTGAGCAGCTTGGCCGTCGACGCCGGGGTCTGTGGGCGGTCCGCCCCCGTGGAGTAGAGGGTCTCGCCACTCAACGCGTCGCGCACGACGACGCCGACCCGAGGGCCGAGCTGCTTGTCCTGCACGTCCGTGCGCAGGGCGCTCGTGAGGCCAGCCGCTGTCGGGGCGGGCGCGTCCTGCGACGCGGGGGGCAGGACCACCGTCGGCTCGACGGCCCGCGGGACTTGCTCGGAGACGGCCTCGTCGATGGTCAGCACGCCCGGGACCTGGTCATGGGCATCGGCCACGCCGTAGCCGATGGCGAGGGCTGCGACAGAGGTCACGGCGATCAGAGCGCGTCGCATGCGTGGCCCCCTGCGGTGTTTTGACGGTGGTGGTGGAACACTGGCCTCGAGAGTAGTTCACCCGTCACCTAGACAAGGGGCACACCTGTGGAGTTCGACGTCACCATCGAGATCCCGAAGGGCCAGAAGAACAAGTACGAGGTCGACCACGCCACCGGGCGCATCCGCCTCGACCGCATGCTCTTCACCTCCATGGCCTACCCGAGCGACTACGGCTACGTCGAGGACACCCTCGGCGAGGACGGCGACCCGCTGGACGTGCTCGTCCTCCTCGACGAGCCCACCTGGCCCGGATGCCTCGTGCGGGCCCGGCCGATCGGGATGTTCCACATGCGCGACGAGGCCGGTGGCGACGACAAGGTCCTGTGCGTCCCCGCGGGCGACCCGCGCAAGGAGGGCATCAAGGAGCTCGAGGACATCAGCGAGTTCGACCGCCTGGAGATCCAGCACTTCTTCGAGACCTACAAGGACCTCGAGCCCGGCAAGTCCGTCGAGGGCGCCCACTGGGTCGGTCGCGAGGAGGCCGAGCAGACCGTCCGCGAGGCCGTGGAGCGCGCCAAGGCCAATGGCGTGAGCACTGCCCGCTGGAACATGCCGGCCGGTCACACGCAGCATCAGGACGTGACCCACTCGGAGGAAGACATCAAGGCTGCCGCTGCCCGGGCACGCGACGAGCTCGCGACCAAGGAGAACCCGCTCAGCGACAGCGAGTGATCTCCTGAGCCAACCCGCGGCGGCCTTGCCGCATCATCCACGCGTGGTTGGCCCGCAGCACAGCAGGCGCGAGGGTCGGGGCCCCCGGCCAACCCGGGGGGGGCCACCCCCGGTGGGGGGGGGGGGGGGGGGGGGGAGAACCCCCCCGGGGGCGCGCCCCCGGGCCCACCCGCGGGCCGACCCTCACGTCTTGGTCGAAGGTCGCGGTCGTCGTCTCCCCGCTCGTGACGATCGACCACTGGGCCCACCCGGTGAGGTCACCGTCGAGGGCGACGCGCAGGCGGCCCCCTTCGCGGTCCTCGATCT
>JAKDKQ010000169.1 GCA_030453295.1 Janibacter sp. | reverse complement strand
AGCTCGTGGACGCTGCGGGCGCCGGTGACCTCGAGGATCTGCGCGCTGCGCTGCTGCAGGATCTCGCGCTCCGCCCGCGTCGGGTAGTACTCGGGCAAGGAGGTGATCCTGTCGAAGAGCCGGCTGCCCCGCTCGTCGTAGAACCACCGCGGCGGCAGCGTGGGCGGGTCTGCCCAGAAGCCCTCGCGCAGGTCCTCCTCGAGCTCGTGGCGCTGGTCGGTCTGCTCCTGCGTGCTGGTCATCGGGCGAGCCGCAGACCGGAGAAGGCCCATCGGGAGGCTGCGGGGAAGAAGTTGCGGTAGGTCGTGCGCGGGTGCTGCGGCGGCGTGATCGCCGAGGCTCCGCGCAGGACGTGCTGATCGTTCATGAACTTGCCGTTGTACTCGCCCACCGCGCCCGGCGCCGTCTCGAAGCCGGGATAGGGCACGTAGGCGCTCGCGGTCCACTCCCACACGTCGCCGAGGGTCACCTCGCTCGCCCGGCTGGGGTGGCAGCGCTGCGGGTCGAGCAGGCCGCCCCGCACCTCGAGCCCGCTCGCGGCACCGGCCTCCCACTCGTGCTCGGTGGGCAGACGCTGACCTGCCCACCGGGCGAAGGCGTCCGCCTCGAAGAAGGAGACGTGGCACACCGGCTCGGCGGCGACGACCGGCCGACGGCCCGACAGGGTGAAGGTGGTCCACCTCCCGTCCTCGTCCTCGCGCCAGTAGCCGGGTGCCCGCCACCCGGCCTCCTGCACGCTCGCCCATCCGTCGGAGAGCCACAGGTCGGGGCGCGTGTACCCGCCGTCGGCGATGAAGTCGAACCACTCGGCGTTGGTCACCTGCCGAGTGCCGATCTCGACGTCCTCGAGCCACACCCGGTGGCGGGGGCGCTCGTTGTCGAAGGCGAAGCCGGCGCCGTCGTCGCCGACGTGCGTCACCCCACCGGAGACGTGCGTCCAGCGAAGGGGGGTCGGGCCCGCCGTGGGGTCGTCGTCGGGGGCTCGCTCGACGTAGGTCGGCTGGAGGACATTGCCCGACAAGAGGTGCTTGATGTCCATGAGGAGGAGCTCCTGGTGCTGCTCCTCGTGGTGGCAGCCGAGCTCGACGAGATCGAGCTGCTCCTCGGTGAGCGTGCCCGCCTCGAGACGTGCGGCGACCTGCTGCTCGACGTCGGCGCGATAGGCCGCGACCGCAGCGATGCCGGGGCGGGTCACGTGGCCGCGAGCCGCGCGGGGGTGCCGCTCCCCGACCGCCTCGTAGTAGCTGTTGAAGAGATAGCGGAAGGCGGGGTCGCGCGGCCGGTAGCCGGCGTCGGCGCCGAGGACGAACTCCTCGAAGAACCAGGTCGTGTGGGCACGATGCCACTTGGTCGGGCTGGCCTCGGTCATCGACTGCGGAGTCTGGTCCTCGGGGCTGAGGCTGTGCGTGAGGCGGTCGGTCCGCGTGCGGACCTCCGCGAAGCGCGCGGCCAGCGCCGCGAGGTCGGGTCGGGCGACGGTCGTGGTCATGCTGTCCTCCATGCGACGGGGCTGACAACCACCGTCGGGCACCGAGAGATGGAGCTTCGGACACGGTCGACGCTACGCGCTGCCCTGCCAGCGTGCGCGGTCAACCTCTGGCGTGCTGGAGCGGCAGGCTCCCGCGGCGGCGGGCGACGTCAGAGGGAGACGGTCCCGGTGTCGCCGAGGTCGGGCTTCGTGTCGCTCACGAGACCCTTGGCCATCTGCACGACCGTGGCGACGCTGCCCGGCGTGGCCCAGTAGCGGGCGGTCTCCGCGGACACGGTGAGCACGACGTTGTCGGGGTTGTCGGGACCGCCCTCCATGAAGGCACCGGCAGACGGGTCCCACAGGCGCTCGAGGAGCGCGCGGTCGTCGTTGCGCGCAGCGGTGCCGCTCACGCTCACCCAGCCGCCGTCGCCGGAGTAGGTGACGTTGACCTGCGGGTTGGCCGCGATCGCCTGCATCTTGTCCGAGTGGGCCTCGGTCAGGAAGTGGATGGTCCCGGGGTCGTCGAGGTCCTGGGTGCCCATCGGCACCGACATCAGTCGCCCGTCCTCGGCATAGGTGAGCACGGCGATCCTGGTGTCCTGCATGATCTCGGTGACGGTCTCGGTCTCGGTCTTGTCGGCCATGAGGGCCTCCTGCGTCGTCGGCTGGGTCCGCGAGGCACTACCCGCTCCGAGGGCGGGCACACCCGCGTGTCCGCGGTCGGGTGTCGCTGGTGCCCTCGGGGCGCTCGCCTGGGTCAGAACCAGCGCCGCACCGTGGCCACGTACTCCCCGTACGTCGAGCCGAAGCGCCCGAGCAGCGCCTCCTCCTCCGCGGGGATCTGCAGCAGGTCGATGGCGCCGACGAACCCGACGGCCGGGAGCAGCGCGAGCGGGTCGCGGCGGTGGATGGCGTACCCGGCGAGCAGCAGGGCGTCCCCGAGGTAGATCGGGTTGCGCGAGTAGCGGAAGATGCCCCGACGGACCACCTGCGTGGCGTCGCCCGGACGCATCGGGTCGAGGGTGGTCCCCGCGGAGCGGATCTCGCGGATGCCGGCTGCCGCGACCGCGATGCCGGCGACCGCCACCGTGGCGCCGAGGACCGAGGTGGTGGCCGGCGTCGCCGCGCCCCGCGTGAGCAGACGCTGGGCGAGCAAGGACGCCGCAAGCATCACCGGAGGTGCCTTCGCGACCGAGAGTGCGTCCATCCACCAAGGGTAGTGACGCCACGACCGCAGCAACAGCCCCCGCTGGCTCGAGCTCACGAGAGGCTCCCCCACCCGCTGGCACGGAGCACCCGGGGAGTTCTCCCCCTTCCTCACGCCGGGGCAGCCTGCCTAGGCTCCGGGTACCACCACGGAGGGGATCGCATGACAGGGGTGACCCACGGCGCGGACGCCGACCGACTGCGGAGCATCGCGCGTGTGCTCACCGGCTGCGCCGAGCGCACGCGCGACGCCGGGACCTGCGGCAACAGCTCGCTCGGGGTGCTCGTCGACGCGTGGCAGGGACCCGACGTCGAGTACTTCGCACAGGCCTGGCAGGGCGCCGGACGCGCGATCGAGCTGGCCGCCGATCACCTCCAGCAGACGGCGGCCGAGCTGCTCCGCCAGGCCGACGACCAGACGGGCGCGAGCTCCGGGATCAGCGGTGGCTCCCCCGCAGGCGGCCCTCCGTCGCCCGAGCCCAGCGGGGGCGGAGGCAACGGTGGTGGTGATGACGGTGACGGGGGCAGCAGCGACGGCACCAAGAGCGGGCTGACGCCGAGCGGCATGATCGACACGCTGATCAAGATCGGCAACCGGCACATGCCGGAGGGCCTCTCGGTGACCGACCCGGTCGCGATGGAACTCATGCAGTCGCCCGAGGGGCGCGAGCAGCTCCGGTGGCTGCGGGACAACGACATCGTCATCATCCACGGCGGGCCGGCCTCGCAGTACTCGCCGGGGAGCGACACGATCATGCTGGCGAGCGGTGCCGACGTGACCGCGCTGATCCACGAGGCGGCCCACGCGCGCTGGGACGTCGAGGGCATGGACGTCGACGTCACGGAGGTCGAGCGGCAGGAGTACATCGACGCCCAGCTCGACAACGAGGTCAACGCGATGGTCGCCGAGGTCGAGTACCTCCAGGCGACGAGCGAGGACCCGGAGGCCATCACCGACCAGTCCTACGTCGACTACACGGCGGCGCACGAGGCCGCGCTCGCCGAGGGCGCCAGCCCCGAGGAGGCCGACGCCGCCGGACGAGCAGCCGTGCGTGAGCTCTTCACCAGCGGGTTCTACGAGACGGGCAACACCGAGGAGTCGTACCCGGAGTACTACGGCGAGGCCTGGGACGAGAGGAACCCGTGAGCACTGACCCGACCACCACCGGTGATGCCGCGACCATCGCGGCCGCGACCGATGACGCCCTGCTGACGTCGGTCGTCACCGACGACGCGACCACACTCACGCGAGTCCCGCTGTCGGCCCTGCCCGGCTGGCGCGTGCTCGACGTGCTCTGGCGCGGCCCGGCGCACCCGGCGCGTTGGCTCGTCGCGGTCGACGGCGACCGCGCGGTCGTGCTGACCGGGCACCCCGAGCGGTGGGACGCCCTCGCCACCGACGCCGAGGTCACGACCGCCGAGCAGGCGGTGGAGCTGGCCGTGGTGCGCACAGACGCCACCCACGACCGGTCGAAGGGGTACCAGCGCCTCTCCCACGTCGACGAGATCCGGTGGCTACCGCGGCCGGGCGACGAGCAGCGTCAGCGGATCGAGCAGGTCCGGGCGGACCTGGCCGACCGGATCGGCCCGGCGAGCGCCGTCGGCGACGGGCCGTGGACGGTGACGACCTGGGTGCGCGCGGGCGATGCCGTCGAGCGGCTCGAGGTCGAGGTCCACCACGACGGGTCCACCTCGACGACGACGACGCTCATGGCCGACGATCTCCCGGTGCCGCAGGTCCACTGACCCGCCGTCCGGGCCGTGCCGGGTCGGAGGCACCGGATCGGGCATCCGGCCGATCCGGCGGCCCCACGGGTGGATCAGTGGGACCGCCCGGCCGTCGGTCTTGTCCGCAGCCCTGGCCACTGCGAGGGTGGGCCCATGAGTGACGTCACGAGCAAGGCCAGCGAGCTCCTCCAGATGCACCAGACCGGCGAGATGCTGGTGCTGCCGACGGTGTGGGACGCGTGGTCGGCCCGCGCCTCGGTTGACGCCGGCTTCCGCGCACTGTCCATCGGCAGCCACCCGCTCGCCGAGTCGCGCGGCCAGCAGGACGGCGAGGCCATGACCCTCGACGACGCCCTCGACGGGATCCGCCGCATCTGCGCGGCCGTGACGGTCCCCGTCTCGGCCGACGTCGAGTCCGGCTACGACACCCCTGCGGCCGAGCTCGTCGAGCGGGTCCTCGACGCCGGCGCCGTGGGCATCAACGTCGAGGACACCGTGCACTCAGAGGGTCGCCGGGTGCGCGAGATCGCCGAGCACGCCGACTACATCGCCGCGATCCGGCAGGCCGCCGACGCCGCCGGCGTCGAGCTGGTCATCAACGCGCGCAC
>JAKDKQ010000168.1 GCA_030453295.1 Janibacter sp. | reverse complement strand
GTCGAGGCGCTCCAGGAGCACTGCGCCGGGATCCTCGCCCCCTACAAGCGGCCCAAGCGGATCGAGATCCTCACCGAGCTGCCCAAGAACCCGAGCGGCAAGATCCTCAAGCGGGAGCTGCGAGAGCGCTTCAGCTGATGCTCCATGACGCGCCGACCTCCCGCCGCTCACGAGGTCGGCGCGTGCGGGTCTATTCCTCGTCCTGTGACGGATGGCTGCGCGCGACCGCCCGGTCGGTGAGCAGGATGTGCACCGCAAGTGCGACGGCGGCCAGCACGGCGACGCTGAAGAAGACCATCGCGATCGCGGGGAAACCGAGGATGCGGGCGTCGGTCTCGACGCGCATCATCATCGCCGCGCCGATGATCGTCGCCGCGATGATCAGGCCGAGGGTCAGCCGGTTGCCGACCCGCTGGAGCACGAGGTGCAGGCGCTGCTCGTCGATCGCGTCGACCCGCAGCCGCATCTCGCCGCGGGCGAGGGTGTCGAGGATCCGGTTGGCCCGCTTGGGCAGCTGCGCGGTGAACTCCTTGGTCTCGATGGCTGCGGTGAGCAGCCCGCCCGGCGTGACCTTGAGCGACGAGGCGAAGATGTCGGACACGTTGTCCCGGATCGCGTCGGCGGGGGAGAAGTCCGGGTCGAGGTGCACGGTCGTCTGGTCGAGGTTGAGCAATGCCTTGCCGATCATCGCCATCTCGGCCGGGGGTCGCAGGCCATGGACCCCGGAGAGACGCGACAGCTCCACGAGGAGACGACCGGCCTGCAGGTCGGAGCCGCTGGCGACCGCCTCGCTCACGAGGTGCGCCACGTCGTCGCGGAAGGCCGCGGCATCGTGGTCATCCAGCGGGTGGCCCATGTCGGCCAGGACCGCTGCGGCCTCCTCGCCCTCGCCGTCGTTGATCGCGAGGAGGAGCTTGGTGACGTGCGCCTGCACCCGCTGGGGCACGGTCGCGACCATCCCGAGGTCCAGCAGGGCCAGGCGCCCGTCGTCGGTGACGAGCAGGTTGCCCGGGTGGGGGTCGGCGTGGAGCACCCCGTCGTCGAGGATCATCCGCAGGTAGCAGTGGAAGAGCTGCTCGACGAGCGGGCGGGCGTCCAGGTCGATGAGCGCCAACGGACCGAGGTCGGTGACCTTGCGCCCCTCGATGTGGTCCATCGTCAGGACGCGGGTCGTCGTCAGCTGCATCACCGGCTCGGGCACGACGAGCCGGTCGTGCTCGGAGGTCAGCTCGATGAAGCGCAGCAGGTTGCGCGCCTCGCGGCGGTAGTCGAGCTCGTCGACGAGCGAGCGACGGAACTGGCGCAGCAGCTGGTTGAGGCCGTAGGAGCGACCGATGCTCGTGTGCTTGTCCGCGAGGCCGGTGACGGTGTCCAGGGTGTCCATGTCGCCGCGGACGGTCTCCCGCACGTCGGGGCGCTGCACCTTGACGACGACGTCCCGACCCGAGCGGGTGGTCGCGCGGTGGACCTGCCCGAGCGAGGCCGCCGCGAGCGGCTCCTCGTCGAAGGTGGCGAAGAGGTCCTTGATCCGTGCCCCGAGCTCGTCCTCGACGATCTCGCGCACCCGCTCGAAGGGGAAGGGCTCCACCGAGTCCTGCAGCCGGGTGAGGGCCTCGGTGTAGGCCGGCGGCAGCAGGTCGAAGCGGGTCGAGAGCAGCTGGCCGAGCTTGATGTAGGTCGGCCCCATCGCCTCGAGGTCGGCCGCGAAGGCCTCCGCCCCCTTCGTGTCGGAGTCCGGCACCCCCTCGTCGGCGTCGAAGTCGTCCTGCTGCGCGCCGGCGAAGAGATCGCCCCGCCCATGACGAAGGAGGAGGCGCACGAGGTCGGAGTACCGGCTGCTGCTCATGGGGACATCCTGCCCAACTAGACTCGCCCCCGGACGCACCCCCTTCGCACCAGGAGACACCCCGTGGGACGCATCGTCGTCGACGTCATGCTCAAGCCCGAGATCCTCGACCCCCAGGGTCAGGCCGTCCGCGGGGCACTGCCCCGGCTGGGCCTGGACCAGTTCACCGACGTGAGGCAGGGCAAGCGCTTCGTCCTCTCCGTCGACGGTGAGGTCACCGACGAGCACCTCGCCACGGCCCGCGAGGCCGCCGAGACGCTCCTGTCCAACCCCGTCATCGAGGACGTCGTCAACGTCCACGAGCTGACGAGCGACGAGCCGGAGCAGGCGCCGATCACCGGGGCGGGCGCGTGAAGATCGGCGTCGTCACCTTCCCCGGCAGCCTCGACGACTCCGACGCCCGCCGCGCGGTGCGCATCGCCGGCGGCGAGGCCGTCGAGCTGTGGCACGGTGACGCGGACCTGCGCGGCGTCGACGCCGTCGTCATCCCCGGCGGCTTCTCCTACGGCGACTACCTGCGCGCCGGGGCCATCGCCCGCTTCGCCCCGGTCATGACCGAGGTCATCTCGGCGGCGAAGGGCGGCATGCCGGTCCTCGGCATCTGCAACGGCTTCCAGATCCTCACCGAGTCGCACCTGCTGCCGGGCTCGATGATCCAGAACGACCACCGCACCTTCCGCTGCCAGGACCAGGTCCTGCGGGTGGAAAATGCGAGCAGCGCCTGGACCAACGGCTTCGCGGCCGACCAGGAGATCACCGTCGTGCTGAAGAACCAGGACGGCCAGTTCGTCGCCGACGAGGACACCCTCGACCGGCTCGAAGGGGAGGGACAGGTCGCCTTCCGCTACGTCGGCGCCAACCCCAACGGCTCCTCCCGTGACATCGCCGGCATCACCAACGAGCGCGGCAACGTCGTCGGGCTCATGCCCCACCCCGAGCACGCCGTCGAGGAGGGCTTCGGCCCGAGCCTGGACGGTCGCACCTTCTTCACGTCCGTCCTGCAGCAGGTGGTGTCGGCATGAGCACCCTCGACACCGTCACCCAGGCCGGCCAGACCCCTGACGTGCAGCAGCCGTGGGCCGACCTCGGCCTCAAGCAGGACGAGTACGAGCGCATCGTCGCCATCCTCGGGCGTCGTCCCACGAGCGCCGAGCTGGCCATGTACTCCGTCATGTGGTCCGAGCACTGCAGCTACAAGTCGTCCAAGGTCCACCTGAAGCGCTTCGGCGACCTGCCCTCCGAGACGCCGCTGGGCAAGACCCTCGCCGGCATCGGCGAAAACGCGGGCGTCATCGACATCGGTCAGGGCTGGGCGGTGACCTTCAAGGTCGAGTCGCACAACCACCCGAGCTATGTCGAGCCCTACCAGGGCGCGGCCACCGGCATCGGCGGCATCGTCCGCGACATCATGGCGATGGGCGCCCGCCCGATCGCCGTCATGGACCCCCTGCGCTTCGGCGCCATCGACCACCCCGACACCGCCCGGGTCCTGCCCGGCGTCGTCAAGGGCATCGGCGGCTACGGCAACTCCCTGGGCCTGCCCAACATCGGCGGCGAGATCGTCTTCGACGACTGCTACCAGGGCAACCCGCTCGTCAACGCCCTGTGCGTCGGCTCCCTTCGCCACGAGGACCTGCACCTGGCCAATGCCACGGGCGCGGGCAACAAGATCGTGCTCTTCGGCGCCAAGACCGGCGGCGACGGCATCGGCGGCGTCTCGATCCTCGCCTCCGAGACCTTCGACGAGGGCGGCCCCGCCAAGCGCCCCGCCGTCCAGGTCGGCGACCCCTTCGCGGAGAAGGTGCTCATCGAGTGCTGCCTCGACCTCTACGCCGCAGGCGTCGTCGAGGGCATCCAGGACCTCGGGGGAGCGGGCCTGTCCTGCGCCACCTCCGAGCTCGCCTCCGCCGGTGACGGCGGCATGAGCATCGAGCTCGACCGCGTCCCGCTGCGCGACTCCACGCTCTCCCCCGAGGAGATCCTGATGTCGGAGTCGCAGGAGCGGATGATGGCCGTCGTCGCGCCCGACAAGCTCGACGCCTTCCTCGAGATCACCGGCCGCTGGGATGTCGAGGCCGCCGTCCTCGGCGAGGTCACCGAGGGCGAGCGTCTCGTCGTCACCTGGCACGGCCAGACCATCGTCGACGTGCCGCCGCGCTCCGTGGCCCACGACGGCCCGGTCTACGACCGTCCGATCGCCCGGCCGGAGTGGATCGACGCGGTGCAGGCCGACTCGAGCTCCTCCCTTCCCCGCCCCGCGGACCTGGGCGCGGACCTGCTGGCGCTGCTCGCCTCGCCCAACATCTGCGACAAGTCCTGGGTCACCAACCAGTACGACCGCTACGTGCTGGGCAACACCAAGCGCGCCATGCCGCACGACTCCGGTGTCGTGCGCGTCGACGAGGAGTCCGGCCTCGGCGTCGCGCTCTCGACCGACTGCAACGGCCGCTTCGGTCGGCTCGACCCCTACGCCGGCGCGCAGCTGGCGCTGGCCGAGTCCTACCGCAATGTCGCGACCACCGGGGCCTTGCCCCTGGCGGTCACCGACTGCCTCAACTTCGGATCGCCCGAGGACCCGGCCGTCATGTGGCAGTTCCAGCAGGCCATCGGCGGGCTCTTCGACGCCTGCCTCGAGCTGGGCATCCCGGTGACCGGCGGCAATGTCTCCTTCTACAACCAGACCGGTGAGACGGCGATCCACCCGACGCCGGTCGTCGGCGTGCTCGGCGTCATCGACGATGTCGCGACGGTCGTGTCCTCCGGCTTCGAGGCGAAGGGGGAGATCGTCCTCCTCCTCGGCGAGACCCGCGACGAGCTTGATGGTGGCGAGTGGGCGCACGCGCTGCACGGCCACCTCGGCGGGCTGCCGCCCACGGTCGACCTCGCCGCGGAGAAGGCGCTCGCCGACTTCTTCGTCGACGCGGTGCGTCGTGGCGTGCTGACCAGCTCGCACGACCTGTCCGACGGCGGTCTCGCTGTGACGCTGGCGGAGTCGGTCATGACCGGTGGCACCGGTGCCTCGGTCGACCTGTCGCCGGTCCTCCAGCGGGACGGGGTCGACGCCTTCACCGCGCTGTACTCCGAGTCCACCGCCCGCGCCCTGGTCACCGTGCGCTCCGAGGCCGACCTGGCCACCGTCGTCGGCATCGCCGAGGCCCACGGTGTCCCGATCGCCCGTCTCGGCAGCACCGACGGTGACCGGCTCAAGGTCAAGGATGTCCTCGACCTGACGATCGAGGACCTGCGG
>JAKDKQ010000167.1 GCA_030453295.1 Janibacter sp. | reverse complement strand
GCACGACCTTAAGGAAATGCGGTGGGTCAGGTGACGTTGACCCCGCGGCCGGGCGGCGCCGACTCCAACCAGGAGCGAACCGCGGGGTAGATCTTCGGCTCGAGGGCCAGGTCGGCCAGATCGCCGGCAGTCTCGTCGGAGAGCGTCAGGGACACCGCCGAGAGCAGCCCCGGGATGGAGACGATCTCGGACGACGGCGTGGAGATGTCCAGCCCCTCCCGGGTCCACGACATCGTCGGGCTCGTCGTCATCCCGGTGACGCTGAACCAGTCGAGCTGACCGGAGCTCAGACGCAGCAACCCGAGCCGCCAGCGAGGCGACCCGGGAAGGCGGACGGCACAGGGACTCACAGGCCCGTGGGCAGCGAGCGCACGGCGGCGCAACCACAGCAGGACCAGCCAGAGCCCGATGACAAGACACCCTGCAAGGAGGATTACCTCCACCACTTGCAGGGTCGACATGCGAGTCAGCCCTTGGCCAGGGCCTGGACGGTCTCGGCGACGATCGTCACGTTGTCGTGGTCGACCGACAAGAACCCGCCGTCGATGGTCGCGGTCTGGTCACCCTCCGGGGAGTGGATGACGACGTCGCCCTCGATCAGGACACCGAGCATCGGGGTGTGGCCGGGCAGGATTCCGATCTCGCCCTCGGTGCTGCGGGCACGAACCATCGTGGCCTCACCAGACCAGACCTTGCGGTCGGCGGCGACGAGTTCAACATTGAGGGAGCTCACTGACGGGGTCCTTCGTCTCGATATGGCGGCAGGCAGTCATCGTATCCCGCCGCTCCGGTGTGTCTGCGCGCGCCTCAGGCGACGACGAGCGCGAAATAGTCCTGGCCGATCCCGATGCTGACCATCCGCACGACGGAGTAGCCCAACCACAGGCCCATGGCGACCATGAGGAACTTCGGGTTGAGCTGGTCGAAGAGGCGTTCAGTCGGTCGTCGGCGCACGAGGGCCACGACCGTGTAGATGACCAGTCCGGCCGCAGCAGCCATGGCAAGCGGCCCGAAGACGTTGTACTCGAAGGCCGTCAGCACGTCCCCGTGCGCCATGTGGACCCACGAGCGCGTCATCCCGCACCCCGGACAGGGCAGTCCGGTGAGGATGCGCATGATGCAGGTCGCATCGCCCGAGACCACGGACTGCACCGGCCACACCCGAGCGATGATCAGCCCGACAAGGCTGATCAACGCGAGGACCGGCACGACGGCCCGCTGGCCGATGCTCAAGCCGCGGGTGAGGTGGACCCGGCGCTGTGCCGGAGGCGCTGACGGGGCGGTCACCGCAGCGGCCGCCCGTCGACGTCGACCATCTTGCGCATGACGACGAAGATGACATCGATGATGGTCCAGATGCCCATACCGCCACAGGTGATGAGCTTCAGGACGCCCAAGCCGGTCTGGCCGAGGTAGAAGCGGTCGACACCGAACCCGCCGACGAAGATCGACAGCAGCAGGGTGGTCATCCACTCGCGGCTGGAGAAGAGGCCGGGAACCTGGGAGGCGGGGTACCAGTTGGACTGGCCCTCGCCACGCACCGGGGTGTCACCCTTGAGCTGGCCGTTGACCGCCATGCCCGCGAGCTCGGCGACGCCGTAGGGGCCGTACTCCTGGCCCATGACATTGAGGTGGTACTTGCCGCTGGCGGGAGCCTGGACCTGCGGGGCCTGGGGGGCCTGCTGGTAGCCGCCCTGGGGGGCCTGCTGGTGCCCGCCCTGCGGGTAACCGCCCTGCTGGCCCTGCTGCGGGGTGCCCTGCGACTGCCCGGGAGGGGGCGGCGGGGTGGACCCGGGCTGGTTGTACTGTTCGCCAGAATTCGTCATGGCGCCAGTGTAGAGGCGCATGGCCCACTCCCCCAATGTCGTCCGACAACGGCTGCGGCCGCCCCCTTCGCAACGAAGGGAGCGGCCGCAGCCGTGCGCTGAACGTGAGGTCAGAGGTTCTTCTGGATCTCCGCCCACTGACGCTCGACGTCGTCGAGGCCACCGCACATGTAGAAGGCCTGCTCGGCGACGTGGTCGTACTCGCCGTCGCAGATCTTGGTGAACGCCTCGATGGTGTCCGCCAGGGACACGGTCGAACCCTCGATGCCGGTGAACTGCTTGGCGACGTAGGTGTTCTGCGACAGGAAGCGCTGGATGCGACGGGCGCGGTTGACGAGGATCTTGTCCTCTTCGGACAGCTCGTCGATACCGAGGATCGCGATGATGTCCTGCAGCTCCTTGTTCTTCTGCAGGATCTGCTTGACGCGCACCGCGGTGGTGTAGTGGTCCTCCGCGATGTACCGACGGTCGAGGATCCGGCTCGTCGAGGTGAGCGGGTCCACGGCCGGGTAGATACCCATGGACGCGATCTCACGGTTGAGCTCGGTCGTCGCGTCGAGGTGGGCGAAGGTCGTCGCCGGAGCCGGGTCGGTGTAGTCGTCGGCCGGGACGTAGATGGCCTGCATCGAGGTGATCGAGTGACCACGCGTCGAGGTGATGCGCTCCTGCAGGGTGCCCATCTCGTCGGCGAGGGTCGGCTGGTACCCCACGGCGGAGGGCATACGGCCCAGCAGCGTGGAGACCTCGGAACCGGCCTGCGTGAAGCGGAAGATGTTGTCGATGAAGAGCAGCACGTCCTGACCCTGCACATCGCGGAAGTACTCCGCCATGGTCAGAGCGGACAGGGCCACGCGCAGACGCGTGCCCGGCGGCTCGTCCATCTGGCCGAACACCAAGGCGGTCTGACCGAGGACCCCGGCCTCTTCCATCTCGACCATGAGGTCGTTGCCCTCACGGGTGCGCTCGCCGACACCGGCGAAGACGGAGACACCACCGTGGTTGCGGGCGACACGCGCGATCATCTCCTGGATGAGCACGGTCTTGCCGACACCGGCACCTCCGAAGAGGCCGATCTTGCCACCCATGACGTAGGGCGTCAGGAGGTCGATGACCTTGATCCCGGTCTCGAACATGGCGGTCTTCGACTCGAGCTGGTCGAAGGAGGGCGCCTGGCGGTGGATGCCCCAACGCTCGGTGACCTCGAGGGTCTGGCCCTCCTCGAGGTTGAGGCAGTCGCCGGTCGCGTTGAAGACCTTGCCCAGGGTGACATCACCGACGGGCACGGTGATGGGGCCGCCGGTGTCCTGGACCGCCGCACCGCGGACCAGGCCGTCGGTGGGCTGCAGGGAGATCGCGCGGACCATGTTGTCGCCGATGTGCTGGGCGACCTCAAGGTTCAGGTTGCGGTCGACCCCGTCCAGGGTGACCGTGGTGGTGAGCAGGTTGTACTGCTCGGGCATGGTGTCAACGCCGAACTCGACGTCGACGACCGGGCCGATGACGCGGGAGATGCGTCCGACCCCGCCTGCTGTGGTGGTGGTGTCTTCGGTGACGGTGGCAGTCATCTGTTCTCTCTACCTTCTCACTTGGCATCGGCGAGGGCGCTGGCGCCACCGACGATCTCGGAGATTTCCTGGGTGATCTCGGCCTGGCGGGCCTGGTTGGCCAGCCGGGTGTACTTCTTGATGAGCTCCTCGGCGTTGTCCGTCGCCGACTTCATGGCGCGCTGACGCGCTGCGAGCTCGGAGGCCGCCGCCGACAGCAGGGCGTTGAAGATGCGTGCGTTGACATACCGCGGCAGCAGCGTGTCCAGCAGCTCTTCGGGGTTGGGCTCGAACTCGTAGAGCGGGTACAACTCGCTCTCACCCTCCGGCGCCTCGACGCCCTCGACGACCTCGAGAGGCAGCAGGCGGATGACCTCGGCCTCCTGGTTGACCATCGAGACGAAGCGGGTGGAGACGATGTGGACCTCGTCCACGCCGCCCTCCTCCGTGGGCTTGATGAAGTCCGCGACCAGCCGCTCACCGATCTCGCGGGCATTCTCGAAGCTCGGCTTCTCGGAGCTGCCGGTCCACTCCGCCGCGAACTCGCGCTTGCGGAAGGAGTAGAAGGAGACCGCGCGGCGACCGACGAGGTAGGGCACGACCTCCTTGCCCTCGGCCTGGAGGGCAGCGGAGACCCGCTCCCCCTCCTTGAGGACATTCGAGTTGTAGCCGCCGGCCAGACCACGGTCGGCCGCGACAACGACGAGCGCTGCGCGCTTGACGTTCTCGGGCTCGGTGGTCAGCGGGTGGTCCTCGTCCGAGTACGTGGCAACGGCCGAGGCCGCGCGGGTCAACGCACGGGCGTACGGCGTGGACTCACGCACTGCCTGCTGGGCCTTGACGACCCGCGAGGCCGCCATGAGCTCCATGGCGCGCGTGATCTTCTTGGTCGCAGTGACGGACCGGATGCGCTGTCGGTACACACGGATCTGTGCTCCCATGTGCTGCCGCCTCTCTGGTGGGTCGTGGTCGGCTGGTGGTCATCGGCGCTGGGCCGGTGCCTCCGCCTGGTCGGATGCTGCGGTGCTGCTCCCCTGTGGGGCGTCGTCGCCGACGCCCCACCGGTGGTGGATCAGCGCTTCTGCTTGACGATCTGGACCTGCTCGGACTCCTGGGCGTCCTCGCCGGACTCCTCGTTGCCGACCGGGACCGCGTCCTGGTTGGTCGGGACGAAGGCGTCGCGGAAGGAGGCGATCTCGGTCTCGAGGGCCGCGATCGTGGAGTCCTCGAACTTGCCGGTCTCCTGGATGCCGTCCAACAGGTCCTGCTTGTTGCGACGCAGGTGGTCGAGGAACTCGGCCTCGAACCGCTTGATGTCCTCGACCGCGATCGGGTCGAGCTCACCCGTGGTGCCGGCCCAGATCGTGACGACCTGCTCCGGGACGGGGTAGGGGTCGGCCTGCTTCTGCTTGAGGATCTCGACGAGTCGCGCGCCTCGGGCCAGCTGCTGCTTGGACGCGGGGTCCAGGTCCGAGGCGAACATCGCGAAGGCCTCGAGCGAGCGGTACTGCGCGAGGTCCAGCTTGAGTCGACCGGAGACCGACTTCATCGCCTTGGTCTGCGCGGCGGAGCCGACACGGGAGACGGAGACACCCACGTCGATGGCCGGACGGACATCGGAGTTGAAGAGGTCGGCCTGCAGGTAGATCTGACCGTCGGTGATCGAGATGACATTGGTCGGGATGTACGCCGAGACGTCACCGGCCTTGGTCTCGATGATCGGCAGAC
>JAKDKQ010000166.1 GCA_030453295.1 Janibacter sp. | reverse complement strand
CTACCAGGCGTAGGGCTCGTAGTTCTTCAGGAAGACGCCGTGCAGGTCCTCACCGCGCTCGCCGCGCACGACCGGGTCGTACACGCGGGCGGCGCCGTCGACGAGGTCGAGCGGGGCGTGCCAGCCCTCGGCGGCGATGTCGAGCTTCTCCTGATGGGGCCGCTCGTCGGTGATCCAGCCGGTGTCGACAGCGGTCATGAGGATCCGGTCGGTCTCGAACATCTCGCCGGCCGAGGTGCGGGTCAGCATGTTGAGCGCGGCCTTGGCCATGTTGGTGTGCGGGTGGCCGGCGCCCTTGTACCGCCGGGAGAACTGCCCCTCCATCGCCGAGACGTTGACGACATAGGCCCGAGCAGCGTGGCCGACCTCTGCGCTGCGTCGCTCCACCGCGGCCCGCATCGCCGGGCGCAGCCGGGAGACGAGGAGGAAGGGGGCGACGGAGTTGCACATCTGCACCTCCAGCAGCTCGAGGGGGTCGACCTCGTCGACGGTCTGCTTCCACGAATTGGTCGCGACGACATCGGGCAGCAGACCACCGGCGTCGACCGCGGTGCCGGCGAGGTGCGCCTCGAGCGAGGCGTTACCCGCAGAGAGGGCGAGCTTGGTCAGGTCAGCGGCGCTGCGCGCGGCGACGTCGGCGTGCGGCACGGGGTGCTCGCCCAGGGTCCCGATCAGCGCCGCCGGGTGCGCCTCGCTCACCCGGTCGAAGGTGAGCATCTTCGGCGTCGCCCCGCCGGTCTCCAGCGGCTGCGACTCGCCCTCGACGAGGCTCGAGTAGGCGCCGGGGGAGCGGCGCACGGTCTGGCAGGCGTTGTTGATGAGGATGTCGAGCGGCCCTGCGGCAGCGACCTCGTCGGTCAGCGCGACGACCTGGGTCGGGTCGCGCAGGTCGATCCCGATGATCGTCAGCCGCTCGATCCACTCGGGGGAGTCGGCGAGCTCGGCGAAGCGTCGCGCTGCGTCACGGGGGAAGCGGGTCGTGATCGTCAGGTCCGCGCCGTCACGCAGCAGGCGCAGGGCGATGTACATCCCGATCTTGGCGCGGCCACCGGTGAGCAGCGCCCGGCGTCCGCGCAGGTCGGTGCCCTGGTCGCGGCGCTCGTGGCTCATGGCTGCGCAGTCCGGGCAGAGCCAGTGGTAGAAGGCGTCGACGAGTGTGTAGTCGGCGTGGCACATGTAGCAGCCGCGAGGGATCTGCAGCTCGCCCGCGTAGCGGGCCCCCGTCGAGGAGGTGAGGGGGATCCCCTTCGTCTCGTCGTCGATGCGCAGTGGTGAGCCGGTCGCGGTCTTGTCGAGGATCGCCTGGTCGTGGATGACCTTGGGACCGCGCTCGGCCTGACGGGCCTCGCGGCGGCGGGTCTTCTTCACCCGGTTGTACATCGAGCTGGTGGCCCGCTTGACCGTGGAGATGTCGTCGTGGCCGGACGGCAGCTCGTGGAGCATCCCGAGGACGCGAAGGGTGGTGGCCAGGTCGTCGGGGTCGACGCCTTCACCGCTGGCAGAGGTGCGTAGGCCGTCCGCGGCCGTAGCCTCGAAGCCGTCGTCAGGCAGGGATTCACTCACGAGGTCCGAGGATAGTTGCCTCAGGTGAGGTCGAGGACCTGCCGTGCGCCGAGGGCCACGAGGGCGATGTCCGTCGCCACGGCGATGCGGTCGATGCCGAGCGCTCGGAGCGCGGGGACTCGTGAGGGGTCGCCGGCGAAGGCCGCGACCTCGACGCCGTGGCCGCGGGCAGCCGCGAGGATGCGACCGACCGGCCCCGACGGCGTGGTGTCGGCGAGCAGGTCGTCCAGGCTCATCCCGAGGGAGAGGGAGAGGTCGACCGGGCCGAGGAAGAGCAGGTTGACCCCCTCCAGCGCCGCGATCTCCTCGACGGCATCGAGCGCGCCGACCGTCTCGATCATCACCGCGCACTGGACCTGGGCATTGGCGCGCTCGGCATCCGGGGCGTAGCCGTCCCACATCGGGGTGAGCGGACCCCAGCTGCGCTCGCCGAGCGGCGGGTAGTAGGTCGCTCGCACGGCCTCGCGGGCGTCCGCCACGGAGGCGATCGAGGGGACGATCACGCCCGCGGCACCGGCATCGAGCGAGGCGCCGATCCACGCGTGGTCGACCCCGGGGACCCGGACGACGAAGTTGGTGCCGACATCACCGAGGGCGCGGCCGAGGTCGACGAGGGCCGAGCGGTCGATGGCGCCGTGCTGGGCATCGAGGGCGAGCCAGTCGAAGCCAGTGCCCGCCAGGCGTCGGGCGAGGTCCACGTCATTGCCCATGAGCCACAGGCCACGGGAGTCGGGTCCGATCGCGGACCGGTCCGGCGGGGGCTCGCGGTCGGGTCCGGCCGATGTCGTGCTGTACATGGCACCTCCAGGGGCTCTGGGGCCAGCCTAGGACGAGCCCGGTGCGCATTTCCTTAAGGTCGTGCGCATGGACTCCATCCCAGCGGGCCCCGACCCCTTCGACGATCGCACCTTCGCCGCCGTCCTCTTCGACAACGACGGCACCCTCGTGGACTCGTCCGCCTCGGTGGAGCGCTCGTGGGTGCGCTGGGCGATCGAGCACGACATCGACCCCCGCACACTCATCGGCCACCACGGCATGCCGGCCCCGGCGATCATCGCCTCGGTCGCGCCGCACCTCGACGCGACTGCGGCCTTCGCCCGGATCGAGCAGCTCGAGATGGGCGACATCGACGGGGTCGTCGCGCTCCCGGGGGTGCCCGAGACGCTGGCCGCGCTGCTCGACGCTCCCGTCGCGGTGGTGACCTCCGCGACCGGTGGTCTGGCGCGCGTGCGCCTGGCTGCTGCCGAGATCGGGATCGACGAGGTCGTCACCTTCGACGACGTGGAGCGCGGCAAGCCGCACCCCGATCCCTTCCTGCTCGCGGCACAGCGCCTGGGCGTGGACCCGGCCGACTGCCTCGTCTGCGAGGACGCGCCCAGCGGGATCGCCGCGGCCCGGGCGGCCGGGTGCGCCGTGCTGGCCGTCACGACGACGAGCGAGGCCGACGCCCTCGCGGACGCCGACCTCGTCGTGGGGTCACTGGCCGACGTGACCTTCGCGGTCGTCGACGGGCGGGTGCGGGTCAGCCTGCGCTGACCCCCCTTCGAGACGGCGCTGGCGCGCCTCCTCAGGGAGCCACGGACGGCGCTGGCGCGCCTCCTCAGGGAGCGGTGCTCACTCCGCCTGACCGGCCTGGCGGGGCGCGGCCGGGTCGGCTGCGCCAGCGCCCATGTCGCGCTCGACATAGGTCTCGATGTCGTTGAGGTCGTCCTCGCTGCGGCGGGCCACGGCGAGCAGGTCCTGCATCTTGGAGACCTCCTCGACCTGCTCCTTGATGAACCACTGCATGAACTGCTCGGCGGCGAAGTCGTTGTCGTCGCGGGCGATCCGGGTCAGGCCGTTGATCTGGGCGCTGACCGTCTTCTCCTGCTCCACCGCGAGCTCGATCGGCGCCACGGCACCCTCGAGGTCGCAGCGGGGAGCGGCCGTGGCCGGGATGTTGACCGGCTGGTCGGTGTCGAGCAGGTACTGGACCATCATCAGCGCGTGGCCGCGCTCCTCGGCGGCCTGACGGTAGAAGCAGCCGGCCAGCTGCGGCAGGGTCATCCCCTCGTAGTGCGCGGCGATCGCGAGGTACTGCTGGTGCGCGGCGAACTCCTCACCGATCTGCACGGTGAGCTGGGCAGCAAACTTCGACGTCGTCATCCCGCCAGCCTACGGTCGAGCCCGCCGCGATTCGAGCAAGGACAGCCGATCCTACGTGCGGTCGCAGACGCCTCAGCGGCGCGGGATCAGGCGGCAGCGCGCAGCTTGGCCTTCTGCTTCGTGGTGACGAGCTTGCGCTTGTGGACGGCGTAGCCGTCGGGCAGTCGGCCTTCCTTGAGCAGGCGGATGGGGCAGGAGCTGCAGCGACTCTTGCTGACGCAGCACTTCTCCTTGACCTTGACCTTGCCGATCTTCACCTTCTTGCCCATACCGGCACGATAGACCCAAGGGGTTAGGCCTGCCTACCCTGTGTTCCGCTCATGAGACGAAGGGGTTCTCCGTCGACAGCTGCTGTGGTAGACCCGGCTCGGCGTAGTGCTCGATCCCGAAGGCCACCGCAAAGATCTCTGGTGACATGGCCAGCATCTGCTGCACGTCGACCTGGGACCCGTGGGCCGCGAGCGCCGCACGCTTGCCGTCGATGACCTCGGTGATGTCGACCGCGTGGTGGATCTCGCTCTCCGGCAGGCCCATCGGGTTGCCGTCGTCCATGGGGTCGTCGGGGGAGAATCCGGGGTCGATCCCCATCGCCTTGGCTGCCTCGATCTGCTCACGCATCCGGTCGCGGTTCATCGTGTTTTCCAGGACGCGGGGGCGGCGGGCGGCCAGCTCCGCGGCCCGGTGGGCGACGTGGTGGACCTTGACGTGGTCGGGGTGGCCGTAGCCGCCGTGCCAGTCGTAGCCGACGAGGATGTCCGCGTCCTCCTCGTCGAGGACGCGTGCCAGCCGTCCGGCGGCCTCGTCGAGGTCAGCGGCGTGGAAGGAGGTCTCGTGACCGTTCTGCTCCCAGCCGGTCATCCCGGAGTCGGCGTAGCCGAGCCACTCGACGCGGACTGCGCCCGTGATCGCGGCCGACGCCTCGGCCTCGCGCCGACGGTGGTCGGCGAGGCTCCCCCCTTCGCCCAGGTCGTCGGGGACCGTGCCGTGCTCGCCGTGCGTCGCGTAGACGACGACCACCCGGTGGCCGGCGTCCGAGGTGAGGATCATCGAGCCGGCGGTCCCGCTGGCCTCGTCGTCGGGGTGGGCGTGGAAGAACACGGTGGTCGTCACCGGACCATCCTGCACCCGCTCGCCGACAATCCCGTTGCATCACCCGACGAAGGGGGGAAGTCTCACCCCATGACCGCTGACGCGCAGGCTCACTGGCTCCCCTTCGACAGCTACCTCACCGCATTGGAGCGAGAGACCGCCCGCCTGCGCGAGTGCGTCGAGACGGCTGACCCGCGGGCACAGGTGCCGAGCTGCCCGGACTGGGATGTCGA
The DNA here is from genome assembly GCA_030453295.1 of Janibacter sp. Taxonomy (GTDB): domain Bacteria; phylum Actinomycetota; class Actinomycetes; order Actinomycetales; family Dermatophilaceae; genus Janibacter. Next base: position 96 of record JAKDKQ010000166.1, on the reverse strand, counting down.
TGACCTGCTGTGGCACGTCGGTGGCGAGGTGCAGGACTTCTGGGCGTGGGTCATCGCCCATCGGCCGGAGGCGCCGGACGCCTACGAGGAGCCGGC
>JAKDKQ010000165.1 GCA_030453295.1 Janibacter sp. | reverse complement strand
GTTCCTTCCTCCGTGTAGTACCTCGTCAACGGCGTCGACAGCGACCTATCGCCGTCGGCGGCAGCGATCGTACGCAACAGATACTTGTACCCATCGCCCGCGCTCATCACCCGCATCGACACCGTCATGCCCACCAGGTGAACCCGGCCAGCACGAGCCGAGGCGGCGCCTATCTCTGGACGGCGTTCCGTCGGTGGCGCGGTCTCGTCCCCTCTGATGTCCAGCCTTGAACGCTAGCCTTGGACAGCATGGTAGCCAGGACGACTCTCGACGCTAGTCACGAAGCGTCTACGTCTCAGGGCTGGGCGTGGGCTTATCGACGTCTCATCGATGCAGCAGTTGCGATACTGGTGTTCGCCTACGACCTCCTGTTCCTTGTCTCCATGCTGGTAGGCGGCGAGTTCACGCCGCTGATGTTCGTAACCGCACTGGTGCTGTCGCTTGCGATCTGCGTGCTCTATCTGTTCCGGCACCGGTCGCTCCCGTGGACTTTTGCTGGCATGTTCACCGCAGCGGCGGCGCAGGTCGCCATCGGGATCGGGCTCGCGCCGGCCTCGGTGACCGTGCTGGGGTTCATGCTGTACGCGATCGGTTCGTGGGGAACTTGGAGACTGCTGATCCCAGCCGTCGTACTGACGGCAGGATGGACGGTGCTCGCCGGTATTCCGGTGGTGCGGGACGATCGTGCGCGCGTCGGCGAGATCGGGATGCTGATGCTCGCCTACGTCCTCGTTGCACTCGTGGGGCGCCTCCTCCGTGGACGACGCGAACGATTCGAAGCATTGCAGGCACGTGCCGAGCAGTTGACGCGGGAACGGGATGCGCAGGCAGCGATCGCGGCCGCAGAGGAGCGGACACGGATCGCCCGGGAGATCCACGACATCGTCTCGCACAGCCTGGGCACGATGGTGGTAATGGCCGACGGCGCCGCGCAGACGGCGACTGCAGACCCCGAGCAGGCGGGGGTCGCGATGGCGCAGGTGCGCGACACCGGCCGTGACGCGATGAACGAGATGCGGCGGATGCTCGGGGTCCTGCGCACCGCTGATCCCACAGGTCGTTCGCCGCAGCCCGGGTTGGGCGAGGTGGATCGGCTGGTGGCGGAGGTGCGTGCGACGGGGTTGCGGGTCGATGTCTCAACTGCGGGCGTGCCGGTGCAGCTGCCGTCGGGTCTCGATCTGGCCGCGTTCCGGATCGTGCAGGAGGCGCTGACGAACGCGCGCAAGCACGGCGGGCCGCTGTTGAGCTTGGTGAAGGTGTCCGTGACCTACCGACCCGATGCAGTGGACCTCATCATCACTGATGACGGACGCGAGCCCGCCGCTGTGCCGGCCGGGGCGGGTGGAGGGCACGGCCTGGTCGGGATGCGCGAGCGCGTCGACGCCTACGGAGGCGCGCTGCGCGCCGGCCCTCGTCCGGGCGGCGGTTATGAAGTGCACGCGACGTTGCCCCTGGGAGGTGGTGCGGGATGACGATTCGGCTGGTGTTGGTCGATGACCAGGAGATGTATCGGGCGGGCTTCCGGATGGTGCTGAGCAGCCGTCCCGAGTTCGAAGTCGTCGGCGATGCCGACGATGGCGACACCGCGTTGGAGTTGCTGCGCACAGTCGAGGCGGACGTGGTGCTGATGGACGTGCGGATGCCTCGCATGGACGGCGTGGAGGCGACCCGGCGCATCCGCGAGAAAGACGGCCCGCGGGTGCTGGTGCTGACCACGTTCGATCTGGACGAGTACGCCTACGACGCGATTCAGGCCGGCGCCTCCGGGTTTCTGCTGAAGGACGCCCCATTGGAAGAGCTTGTCGCGGCGATCCGGCATGTCCATGATGGCGACGCCGTGGTCGCGCCGAGCACCACCCGTCGTCTGCTGGATCGCTTCGCCGAACAGCGGCCCCACCCTGCTCACGATCGCACTTGGAATGGAGAGGGCATCTCCGAGTTGACGGCGCGAGAGCGCGAGGTGCTGGAACTCATCGCTCAGGGGCTGTCGAACGGTGAGATCGCCGAGCGTCTGGTGATCGCCGAGAGCACGGCGAGGGTGCATGTCGGTCGCATCCTCGCGAAGCTCGGACTGCGCGACCGAGTCCAGGCGGTCGTGATGGCCTATCAGATCGGGATCGTCCGCACCGGCACGTAAGCAGATCGAGTACGCGACCGGCTGCGGATAAGCAGAACGCGTAGCGAAAGATAGTCGTCCAGGCAGACGATTCCTCGCGTGATTCTGGCGAGAGTAGATGTCATGTCACTCGTCGTCTCCACCGAGAAGCTCACCAAGTCCTACGGCTCCCGCACCGTCGTCCAAGACCTGGACCTGCGCATTCCCGAAGGGTGCGTCTACGGGTTCCTCGGCCCGAACGGTTCGGGCAAGTCCACCACGATGAAGATGCTGCTGTCGCTGATCCGCCCGAGCAACGGGCAGGTGCAGATCATGGGCCGCCCGATGAACCGGAGCACCCGTCGGGAACTGCTCGGGAAGATCGGGTCGCTGATCGAGTCGCCTCCCGGCTACGGGCACCTCACCGGCCGGGAGAACATGCGCATCACCCAGCGCCTGCTCGGGTTGAACGACCAGCAGATCGACTTCGCCGTGCGCACGGTGCGGATGCAGAACCAGATGGACAAGAAAGTCCGCGAGTTCTCCCTCGGCATGAAGCAGCGCCTCGGCATCGCCATGGCGCTCGCGAGGCAACCGAGGCTGTTGATCTTGGACGAGCCGACGAATGGCCTGGACCCTGCTGGCATTGAAGAGATCCGCGATCTGCTCCGCCGCCTCGCCGAGGGCGGGATCACCGTCATGGTGTCCTCGCATCTGCTCGGCGAGATCGACAAGACCGCGACCATGCTGGGCATCCTCAGCCAGGGCCAGATGATCTTCCAAGGCACCCGCGACCAGCTCTTCTCTGCCGCGACCCCGGATGTGCTCATCGACTGCACACACCCCAGCCGGGCGCAGCAACTCTTCGCGCGGCACCACCAGACGACCTTGGAGAACTCGACGCTACGGCTGCCGGGTGCTGACGACCGCACCACCGCGGGCGTCGTCGCCGCGCTCGTCAGCGAGGGAATCGGCGTCTACGGCGTGCGCCGCGACGAACAGACCTTGGAGCAGATCTTCATGAGCCTGACCGCGGGCGGTGGACTGTGAACGGGACGGCGGTGCGCAACGAGTTCGCGAAGATGCGGCACCTGCACCTCGGCTTGCTCATCGCGCTGCTGGGCGTGATCATGCTCGGGATCGGCCTGTTCAGCTCGCTGGGCAGCCCGGACTTCGACCGTGCGACGCAGGATTCCTGGAACACGCTCATCGGCGGCACCGCGTCGGGTATCACTCTGGCCGCGCCGCTGCTGCTCGCGGCGATCGCCAGCCGGCAGGTCGATATCGAGCACCAGGGCAACGGCTGGCTCATGTCGGCCACCTCCGGCATCACCCCCGGCGGGTTGTGCCGAGCGAAGTTCCTCGCCCTCGGCCTCCTCGTCGCTGGGGCCACCGTCGTCACCAGCGGGCTGCTCGCGGGTGCCGGGCTGCTGCTGGGCATCACGGCCCCGTTCCCGGCCGGGCGATGGATCGGCTTCACGGCGGCACTGCTCGCAGTCAACCTCGTATTGATCGCCCTGCATACGCTCATCGCCGCACGGGTGGAGAACCAGCTTGTCGGCATCGGCATCGGTCTGCTCGGAACGATCCTCGCCCTGTTCGGCACCGCCGTTCCCGCGTGGATCTCCCACCTCACCCCCTGGGGCTACTACGCCCTGGCCACTGCATCCGGCTACGTCGACGGCGTTCTCGTCGCGGTCACGCCCGCCTATCTGAGCATCGCCGCGCTCTGTGTCATTGCGGGCGTCGCGTTCCTGCTCCTCACCCGCCAGTTTGACCGAAAGGAGGCCTGACGTGAACGCCATCGGTGCAGAACTCGTCAAGCTCAAGCGCTCCCTGAGTTGGGCCGTCGTCGTCCTGCTTCCCATTACCCTCGTCGTCTCCGGATCGGTCATGACCCTCATCGACGGGCGCCCGCTCGAAGACGGCTGGCACACGCTCTGGATGCGTTCGATCGTGTTCTACGGCCTGTTCCCCCTCGCGGTCGGCATCGCGATCCTCGCCTCACTGATCTGGCGGGCCGAGCACCGCGGCAGCAACTGGAACGCGCTCATGAGCGGGCCGACGTCCTCGCTACGCATCGTCCTGGCGAAAGCCACTGTCATCGGGATGCTGGCCGCGATCATGCAGGTGCTCGCAGTGGCGACCACCATCGTGCTCGGCAAGCTCGTCTTCCAGTTGCCCGGCTTCCTGCCCGGCGAGTACCTGATCGCAGCGGTCGTCATCATCGTGGCCTGCTTCCCGGTCGCCGTGCTGCAGTCCTGGCTCTCGATGCTCATGCGTTCCTTCGCCGCGCCCGTCGCGGTCGCCTTCGTCGGTGCGGGCATCTCCGCGTTTCTGCTCGTGCTCAAGCTGACACCGGCTATCTTCATCAGCCCCTACGCCACCGTCAGCAGAGCCACCCAGCTCGGCACCTCCACCTTCGCCGACACCGGGGAGGTCACCGGGCCTGTCGTCGCTCTCATCATCGGAGCCGCTCTCATCCTGTCCGCCGTCCTCACCACCGCGAACACCGCCATCCTCGAACGCGGCGACACCCGAACCTGAACTCTCCGCCCTCTGTCCGCGAGAGCGCACACGTTCTCGCCTTCGATGCCTCAGAAAGGTCGATCATGTCCACGCCTCACCAGCCCCAGCACCCCGACCAGCACGCCACCGGGACGAATGCCCGATTCTGGCAGGAGACCGGCGATGCGATGGCCCCAGCGTCCGCACCCGTCGAAGACACCACACCCGAGCACCGCAGGAACGGCAGCCGCGGCTACGGTCTCACCGCCTTGATCATCGCTGCCTGCTCGATCGTGCTCGGCATCGTCACACCCCACTTCGCCGCCATTCTCGTCGCCGGCGGTGCCGTGGTCGCGGGGATCGGCATGCGCAAGTGCGCAGGCGGCCCGCGTAAACTCGCCGCCGCCGGGCTCATCGTCTCGGCGATCGTGTTCGTCCTCTGCGTCGTCTACACGATCATCGTCTACGCAGTTATGGGCCCCAGCATCTACCAGGGTCTCTGAACGCCACCCAAGACACTCCTCCCGATA
>JAKDKQ010000164.1 GCA_030453295.1 Janibacter sp. | reverse complement strand
GTCCACGGCCCCGGTGACCTGGGGCGCTACGAGGCCCGGCTCGTCGTGCCGGACGACTCCCTGGCGGAGGTCGCGGTGCTCAAGGCGGTGGCCGCCCACTTCGTCATGTTCTCCGGGGAGCGCGACGACGAGTACCTGCACCAGCGTCAGGTGGTCGCCGACCTGGTCCGGTGGTTCGCGGCCGACCCCGAGGGACGGCTCGACGCCGACCTCAGGTACGACCTCGCGGCGGCCGGCGACGATGCCGCCCGGCTGCGGGTCGTCGTCGACCAGGTCGCAGGGCTGACCGATGTGCGCGCGCTGGCGCTGCACGCTGCTCACTGCGCCTGAGCGGAGAGGGGAGCCCTCCCCATGGCCCCTCCCGGGGGCCCGGCCTAGGCTCGCGACAAGCGCAGGTGCCAGGGAAGGGCAGCAGTGGGACTCACACATGGGATGGACTCCCAGCGGATCGTCGGCATCGCCACGCAGGTGCGGGCGCAGGCTCGCCGACTTGACGAGGTGGAGCAGTCCGGGTCCTCGGGTGCGCGTCTGCTCGCCCAGGCCTGGGAAGGACCGGACGTCCAGGCGCTGCTGGCCCGCTGGGACGGCGTGCGGGGTGACCTCGAGGGCGCCGCTGAGTCGCTGCGCGCTGCCGCTGACGAGATGGTGCGCCAGAGCGAGTCCCAGGACGAGGCGTCCGGTGGATCCGGAGGTGCGGGAGGCGGAGGTGCGGTCGGCGCACGAGGACGCGATGTCGGCCCGAGCAGCGACCGGTCGGCACTGTGGACGGGAGCCCCTGACGGCCTGAGCGTCGTCCCGGCCGGGCTGGGCATGACCGGGCCCATCGATCTCGGGCCCGGCGTCAGCCGGTGGATGCAGCACGAGATGACCGGGCGACGGGCCGAGGTCGAGGCCGCGGATCCGCCCACTGCTGCGGAGCGGCGCTCGCGAGAGGCGGCCAATGCCCCACGGGGCTCCGCGGGGGTGGGCCTGGGCGGGCTGTCCTACCGCGATGGGCAGTGGACCGTTGAAGGCAAGATCCCGATCGATGTCGACCCACGGGTCAAGGGCACCTACGAGGTCGAGGTGGGCAAGGAGGAGTGGAAGGCGCGCGCCGGGGTCGAGGTCGGTGGCGGCGTCGACACCGGCCTGACGATGCCCAAGGGCGGCCCCTTCTTCGAGTTCGATGCCGAGGGCAAGGTCACGACCACGGTGGGGGTCTCCGTGCCGGCCGGCACCGTCGACCCCAATGCCCTGAACCCCCTGGCCCCCGAGGACGCTCCCGTCGGCACGGTCTGGGACGTCGAGGCCACGGCAGAGGCACGGGCCGAGGGAGCGCTGGGCCACCGCAATGTCGGCATGTCCGGCGCCTACGAGACCGTCGTCTACGACAAGACGTCCATCGAGGTCCTCGAGGACGACAAGGTCCTCATCACCCGGGGTGATGGCCAGACCGTCGACAACGAGGCCGGTCTGCGGGTCCAGAAGGGGGTCAAGCTCGACCTCGGCGGGGGCTCGCAGAGCGAGGCCGGAGCGATGGAGTCGGTGGTCGTCGACGTGTCCACGCCGGAGGGCAAGGCGGCGTACGACCGTTTCCTCACGACGGGTGAGTGGCCGCAGGAGAGCGGCGACGGCGCCGTGAGCGGGACGACGGTCCTGGAGACGGCGGACTGGGAGGAGACCCGCAACGCTGGGGTCGGACTCGGTGGGGCATCGGCGGACTCCGAGAGCGTGGTCTTCCGGCACAACAAGACGACCGAGACCCTCCCCGATGGCTCGTCGCAGGTCGTGCGCATCGCGTCGGCGAGCGACGGCAGCCAGGTCGAGCACAACCAGCACCTGGACTCCCAGGGCAACCCCACGCCGGGTGGCACCTACACCTACACGCTCGACATCACGGACCCGGTCTACGCGGAGCGGGTCGCGCAGAGCTGGGGGATCACCGTGGAGCCCGGTGAGACCGTAGAGATCACGGTCACCGAGGCCGAGATGAAGGCGATGCACGAGGCCAACACGGGTGCGGGGCCCGTTGAGGGCGCTCCGGCCGATCCCAACCCCGCGACCGCCGGCGACGAAGGCACCTACAGCATCGACCTGGTTCAGACGCAGGGTGACGGGACCGTCGACGAGCTGCAGCGGGCCTGGGCCGAGGTCGAGCCCGGTACCGGGGACGGGACGACCTCGGCCCCGGGATCCGCGCGGGTGGTGACGGAGGGCTAGGACGACGCGGTCGGTGCCGCAACCTAGACTCGGGTCACGGTCGATGTGGGAGCGAGGTGACCAGTGGCGGGACGGATCCGCGCGGAGGACGTGCAGGCGGTCAAGGAGCGCTCCTCGATCACGGACGTCGTCCGCGAGCATGTGAGCCTGCGCGCCGCTGGTGTGGGCTCGATGAAGGGGCTGTGCCCCTTCCACGACGAAAAGACGCCGAGCTTCACCGTGCGCGAGACCGTGGGCGCCTACCACTGCTTCGGTTGTGGCGAGGGCGGCGACGTCATCTCCTTCGTGCAAAAGCTGGACCACCTGACCTTCGCCGAGTCCGTGGAGCGGCTCGCGGGCAAGCTCGGGATGGAGCTGCGCTATGACGAAGGGGGTGGCCCCCGTGACGGGGTCGGCCTCGGCAAGCGATCGCGCCTCATCGAGGCCCACCGTGCGGCAGCCGAGTTCTACCACTCGCGGCTGCTCGAGACGCCCGAGGCACGGATCGGGCGAGACTTCCTGCGGGAGAGGGGATTCGCCTCTCCTGAGGCGAAGCTCTTCGGCATCGGGTACGCGCCCCGATCGGGGGAGGAGCTGGCCAGGCACCTGCGAGGCAAGGGTTTCACCGACGAGGAGCTGGTGATCGGTGGTCTCTGCGGTCGTGGCTCCCGAGGCCTGTACGACCGCTTTCGTGGGCGGCTGATCTGGCCGATCCGCGACATCACCGGCGACACCATCGGCTTCGGTGCGCGGCGGTTGTACGACAACGACCGGATCGGTGCCAAGTACCTCAACACCACCGAGACGCCGATCTACAAGAAGTCGACGGTCCTCTACGGGCTCGACCTGGCCAAGAAGTCCATCCGTGACGACCGGCGGGTCGTCGTCGTCGAGGGCTACAGCGATGTCATGGCCGCCCACCTGTCCGGGGTGGGAGGTGCCGTCGCGACCTGCGGCACCTCCTTCGGCGAGGACCACATCAAGGTCATCCGCCGCATCGTGCGCGACGAGGCCGACCTGGCTCCGGCCAAGGTCGTCTTCACCTTCGACGGGGACAAGGCCGGGCAGGGCGCGGCGATGAAGGCGTACGCCCAGGACGACAAGTGGGCCAGCCAGAGCTTCGTCGCGGTGGCCAAGGACGGCATGGACCCGTGCGACCTACGGCTGCGCGAGGGGGACGCCGCCGTCCGTGACCTCGTCGATGACGCGGTGCCGATGTTCGAGTTCGCGGTGCGCACGACGCTGGCCCGCTTCGACCTGCACACGGCCGAGGGGCGGGTGCGTGGGATGGGCGCGGTCGCGCCGATCATCAACAGCATCCGCGACTCCTCCCTGCGTCCCGAGTACGTGCGCACGGTCGCTGGTTGGGTCGGCGTGGAGGTCGAGCAGATGCGCGACGCGGTGACCCGAGCCGGGCGGATCCAGGCCCGCGTAGAGGCCCAGGGTGACGCCCGAGCCAACCCCGAGACGCCCGAGCCGACCGCCGGCGAGGCCGCCGCCGGCGTGCCCGCTCCCGACCTGCGCGACCCGATCGTGCAGGCCGAGCGGCAGCTGCTGCAGTCGATGCTGCAGCATCCCTCGATGTTTTCCCCGGCGGACCTCGATGCGGTGGAGCCGGAGGGTTTCGCCGCACCCGCCCACCGCGCCGTCTTCGACGCCGTGCGCCAGGTCGGCCCCATCGACCACGGGGTGACCCTGACCGGCTGGCACGCGCGGATCGACGAGGCGACGCCGCTGGCGGTCGCGCCTCTCGTCGCCGAGCTGTCGGTGGCCCCCCTTCCCGTCGTCCACGACCAGTCCACCGGTGCGCCGCCCCCGCACTACACCCGCTCCTTGCTGGTGCGGGTCCGCGAGGTGGCTGTCGGGCGGCGCATCTCGGATGCGATGTCGCAGATGCGCCGGCTCGCGGCCGACCCGTCCTCGGACCCGGGCGCGCTGCGCGAGCTGTCCCTGACCCTGCAGGGCCTCGAGCGTGAGCGCGCTGCCCTGAGAGCGGAGTTGCAATGAGTCCGGTGTGGAGTCGGTGGCAGCGCGCCCGCGCGGTGCCCGTGCCCGAGGGCGTCGAGATCGAGCCGGGGGAGCGGGTGCTGGCCACCGCGGCGACCTCCGGTGCAGAGGTCGTCGTCATCACGACCCGTCGGCTCGTCGTGCCCGGGGGAGCACTGGCGCAGGGACGACCGTGGCATCTCGTCGATCGTGGTCGCTGGGACCCCGAGACGGACGAGCTGTCGGTGACCTGGGTCGACCACGGCCCCGCTGGGCGCTGGACGCTCACCGAGCCGGGAGGCGTGCCCGACCACTTCCAGGAGCGGGTGCAGTCCACGATCGTCCTCGTCGAAGAGGTCTCGCTCGACCGGCAGCGGCGTGCCCGCGTCGTGCTGCGCAAGGACCTGGCCACCGAGCGGGTCGTGGCGCAGACCATCGTCGCTCGCGGCTGCGACCCCGATGACCCCGAGCTGGTCGCGGAGACCGAGGCCGTCGCCGATCGGCTCGCGGAGCAGATTGGGCGCGAGGGCTGACGTCCGCACGGTGACTGCCCCTCGGCCTCGTGGTCTCTCCCTTCCTATGGTGGGGTCATGACCCACGACGCGCTGCCCGTGCTCGACCTGGCCGACCTCGATGCCGGACCGGAGGCCGCCGAGCAGTTTCGAGCGGCGCTGCGCACGGCCACTCACGAGGTGGGCTTCTTCCACCTGCGCCACCACATCGAGCCCGCGGTCATCGAGGAGCTCTTCGCGCTCGCGCGCCGCTTCTTCGCGCTGCCCGAGCAGGACAAACGGGCGATCGAGATGACCCGTAGCCCGCACTTCCGCGGTTGGACCCGCCTCGACGGCGAGCTGACCCAGGGGCAGGTCGACCACCGGGAGCAGATCGACGTCGGCACCGAGCGCGAGGAGAGTGGCATCGTCGACCCGCCCTACATGCGTCTCGACGGCCCCAACCAGTGGCCGCAGGC
>JAKDKQ010000014.1 GCA_030453295.1 Janibacter sp. | reverse complement strand
CGGTCTGTGCTGCTGCGTCGCAGAGCCGTTGCGCCAGAGCCGCGCTCGTGACGACGACGCTCGCGCCGGAGTCACCCAGCTCGTGGACGAGCTCGGCGTGCTGGAACATCGGGTTGACCGGGACGTGCACGCATCCGGCCCTCAGGGTGCCGAGGAAGGCGACGACGAACTCGGGCACATTGCCCAGGTGGACGCCGACGCGCTCGCCGGGGGCCACCCCCTTCGCACGGAGCCACCCGGCCCACCGAGCGTGGCGGTCGGCCAGCTCCCGGTAGTCGGTGACGACATCGTCGTGGACCACGGCCGGCCGGTCGGGCTGCCGCTGCGCCCAGGCGTCGACGTACTCGGGGACGGTGAGGTCACCCAAGGGGTGGACGACATGGCGAGGCGTGCCCGTGGGCCGGACCCTCTCCTGTCGCTCCCGGAGGTCCTGCAGGTGCTGCGAGTAGTCCATGTGCGCTCCTTTGCGTCACCAGGTGTCGATGTAGCGGGCAGTGCCCTCGGTCGGGATGGCGCTCGCCATCGCCGTGAGGATCCACCGGCGCGTGTCGACCGGGTCGATCACGTCGTCGAGCTCGACGACCGCCGCGGCGTTGACCGCGCGGCCGCGCTCGTAGAGGTCGTCCAGCAGCCGTTGCTCCAGCTCGCGTCGCTCGCTCGGGTCGGTGACCGCCTCGAGCTCGCGGCGGAAGCCGAGACGGACCGCACCCTCGAGCCCCATGCCGCCGACCTCGCCCGTCGGCCAGGCCAGCGTCGCCGCCGGGCGGTGGAAGCTGCCGGCGGCCATCGCCTGTGCGCCCAGCCCGTAGGCCTTGCGCAGGACGACGGTCACCATCGGCACCCGCAGGTGCGCCCCGATGACGAAGAGCCGCGCGAAGTGACGCACGGTCGCCGTGCGCTCGTGCTCCGGACCGACCATGAAGCCCGGTGTGTCGCACAGGGACACGACCGGTAGACCGTGCGCGTCGCAGAGCTGGAGGAAACGCGCCAACTTGTCGGCAGCAGGGGTGTCGATGGCTCCGCCGAGGTGTCGCGGGTTGTTGGCGACCAGCCCCATCGGACGGCCTTCGATGCGCACCAGCGCGGTGACGACTCCCGGAGCGAAGCCGGCCCGCAGCTCCAGGACCGAGCCCTCGTCGGCGAGGGTGTCGATCGCGGCGTGGATGTCATAGGCGCGCACCCGGTTCTCCGGGACGACGTGGCGCAGGGCCCGCTGGTCGGGCTGCGTCCACTCCTCGTGCGCACCCTGGAAGTAGCCGAGGTAGCGCTGGGCCACCGCGACCGCCTCGGCCTCGTCCTCGACGACCACGTCGACGACGCCGTTGGCGCCCTGCACCTCGATGGGGCCGACCTCCTCGGGAGCGAAGACCCCCAGTCCGCCGCCTTCGATCATCGCCGGGCCGCCCATGCCGATCGTCGAGTCGCGGGTGGCGATGATGACATCGCAGCAGCCCAGCAGCGCGGCATTGCCGGCGAAGCACCGCCCGGCCGCGATGCCGACGGTCGGGACGAGCCCGCTCAGTCGCCCCATCGTCGCGAAGGTCGGCACGTCCAGGCCGCTGGCGACCGTCGTGTCGGTGTCGCCGGGGCGACCTCCGCCCCCTTCGGCGAAGAGGACGACGGGCAGACGTTGCCTCTCGGCGATCTCGAGGAGGCGGTCGGTCTTCTTGTGGTTGAGATAGCCCTGGGTCCCGGCGAGGACGGTGTAGTCGTAGGACAGCACTGCGCAGCGGGAGTCCTGCGTGGGTGCGGAGCTGATCCGGCCGATGCCCGTGACGATGCCGTCGGCCGGGGTGTTGGCGATGAGGTCCTCCTCGCTGCGGCGGGCACGCTGGGCCGCGACCGCGAAGCCGCCGTACTCGACGAAGCTGTCCGCGTCCACGAGGTCGGCGATGTTTTCCCGCGCGGTCCGCTGACCGCGAGCGTGGCGCTTGGCCACGACCTCGGTGCGCGCTGCGTCCATGCGCCGGTCGCGTCGCTCGAGCACGCGGGTGAGATCGGGTCGATCGGCATCGAGGTCCGGTCCGTCGTCGAGCGTGCCGGCACTCGACTGGTCGGACGAAGGGAGCAGCCGCACGAGCAGCTCTCCGGGCGCGGTCGTCGCACCTGCACGAGCACGGACGTCGGTGATGACGCCCGAGACCGGCGCGGGCACGAGGTGCTCCATCTTCATCGCCTCGACGACCACCACGGGCGTCCCGGCCGTGACCTCCTGGCCCTGCTCGACGAGGACGGAGATGACCGTGCCGGCCATCTCCGCGACGACCTCGCCGTCGAGGCCCTCACCGGTGTCGGCCCCCCGGGCAATGTCCGCTCTCCCGAGCCACTGGGTGGTGACGTCCCATGCGGCGACGTCCTCGTGCTCGAGCAGCGCTCGCAGGATCGGGAGGTTGGTCTCGACTCCCCCGACAGCGCACTCGGCAGCCGCTTGCCGCGCCTTGCCGAGGGCAGCGGTCAGGCCGCTGTGGCTGTGGGTGATCACCTTGGCCACGAGCGAGTCAAAGGCGCCGTCGACGCGGGCGCCCTCGACGAGGTGGGTGTCGACCCGCACGCCCGGCCCCGTGGGCAGGGACAGGCCGGAGACGACGCCGTGGGCCGGAAGGGACTCGCCGGTGCTCCCGATGCGCTCCGCAGCCACCCGCAGCTCGACCGCGGCGCCGGTGACACGTGGCGGCACGGCCAGACCGAGGTCGGCGAGGCTCTCGCCGGCCGCCAGCTGCAGCTGCGCGAGGACGAGGTCGACGCCGGTGACCATCTCGGTCACCGGGTGCTCGACCTGCAGGCGCGGGTTGACCTCGATGAACCACCACCGGGTCGGGTCGTCTGCGTCGACCAGGAACTCGACGGTGGCCAGGCCGCGGTAGCCGCGACCGGCGATCAGTCGCACCGCTGCAGCGTGCAGGTCCGCGCGCACCTCCTCGGGCAGGTCGGGCGCGGGGGCGACCTCGACGACCTTTTGGAAGCGGCGCTGGAGGGTGCAGTCGCGCTCCCCCAGGTGGGTGACCTCCCCTGCGCCGTCGGCAGCGATCTGGACCTCGATGTGGCGGGCGCGCTCCACGTAGAGCTCGGCGAAGAGTTCGCCGGAGCCGAAGCTGCGCTCGGCCTCGGAGCGGGCACGCTCCCAGGCCTCGGCGAGCGACTCACCGGCCGGCACGGCACGCATGCCGCGGCCACCACCGCCGGCGGCGGCCTTGATCATCACGCCCGCCGGGTGCTGCTCCCGGGCGAAGGCCTCGGCCCGGTCCCGGGTGACGCCGACCGGGGTGGCGGGCAGGACCGGGACACCGGCCTGCTCCGCCACCTCGCGGGCGCTGCCCTTGTCGCCGAAGAGCTCGAGCAGCGAGGCGTCCGGCCCGACGAAGGTCACGCCGGCCTCGGCGCAGGCCCGGGCGAGCACCGGGCTCTCGCTGAGGAACCCGTACCCCGGGTGCAGCATCGTGCACCCGTGGTCCCTCGCGCCCTCGACGAGGGAGGCGGCGTCGAGGTAGGCCGCCGCCCCCTCACCGGGGAGCACGTGGACGCCGGTCGCCAGTCGGGCGGCCAACGAGTCGACCTCGGCCCGGGTCACGGCCACGACGACCTCGAGACCTGCCTCCTTCGCCGCCCGGACGATCCGGACAGCGATCTCTCCACGGTTGGCGACGAAGACGCTCACGTGCAGCTCCTTGAGGATGGTGGGTGGTGACGGTCAGAAGATCTCGAAGAGACCTGCAGCGCCCATGCCACCACCGACGCACATCGTCACGACGCCGTAGCGCGCGCCACGACGCTTGCCCTCGATGAGGACGTGGCCGGCCATGCGTGCACCGCTCATGCCGTACGGGTGGCCGATGGAGATCGCGCCACCGTTGACGTTGAACTTCTCCGGGTCGATGCCGAGGGTGTCGCGGCAGTAGAGGGCCTGGACGGCGAAGGCCTCGTTGAGCTCCCACAGACCGATGTCGTCGACGCTCAACCCGTGCTGCGCGAGCAGCTTCGGGACGGCGAAGACCGGGCCGATGCCCATCTCGTCCGGCTCGCAGCCGGCGACGGCCATCCCGCGGAAGGCACCCAGCGGGGTGAGCCCGCGGCGGGACGCCTCGGAGGCCTCCATGACGACCGCGGCGGAGGCGGCGTCGGACAGCTGTGAGGCATTGCCCGCGGTGATCGAGAAGCCCTCGGTGCCGTCCTTGGCGAGGACCGGGTTGAGTCGCTGCAGGTCCGCGAGCACGGTGCCGGGACGGTTGCCCTCGTCCTTGGTCAGCGTCACCTCCTGCGAGCCGATCTCACCGGTCGCCTTGTCCTTGGTGAGCATGGTCGTGGTGAGCGGGACGATCTCGTCGTCGAAGGCTCCAGCCTCTTGGGCGGCCGCCGTGCGACGCTGCGACTCGAGTGCGTACTCGTCCTGGCGCTCGCGGGAGATGCCGTACCGCTGCGCCACGACCTCGGCGGTCTCCAGCATCGACATGTACGTCGCGGGGACGTGCTCGACGAGCCACGGGTCCTGCGAGCGGTAGGTGTTCATGTGCTCGTTCTGCACCAACGAGATCGAGTCGACGCCACCACCGACGGCGACGTCCTGGCCGTCGAAGATCACCTGCTTGGAGGCGGTGGCGATGGCCATCAGACCGCTCGCGCACTGACGGTCGACGGACATCCCGGCGACGGTGACGGGCAGCCCGGCCCGCAGCGCGGCCTGGCGACCGATGTTCATCGCGGTCGAGCCCTGCTGCATGGCGGCGCCGATGACGACGTCCTCGATCTGGCCGCCCTCGACGCCGGAGCGCTCGACGGCGTGCCGCACGGCGTGGCCGATGAGCTCCTGGGCCTGGGTGTCGTTGAAGGCGCCGCGGTAGGCGCGGCCGATCGGGGTGCGAGCGGTGGAGACGATGACTGCTTCACGCATGGTCACTCCTGTGGGTGAGAGAGGTCGGACGAAGGGGGTGGATCGAGTCGATCACTCAGCTGGCCGGGAGGTCCACCAGCACGGCGAGGTCGCTGCGGTGCCGGTCGGGCGTGCCGAGGGCCAGCTGGTCGGACTTGGCCCGCTTGAGGCGGGTGTGCACGAGGGCCTCCCAGGTCATGCCGATGCCGCCGTGCAGCTGCAGGGCCTCCTCCGCGGCGCGGACGGCCGCGTCGGAGCAGAAGGCCTGGGCCACGGCCTGCGAGACCTGCTGGTCGGGGTCGTCGTCGGCGAGCGTGCCGGCGGCCTGTCGGGCCGCCGCCTGGGCGCTCACGAGCAGCAGGTAGAGGTCGGCCAGGCGGTGCTTGATCGCCTGGAAGGAGCCGATCGGGCGGGCGAACTGCACCCGCGTCTTGGCGTACTCCACGGTCGTCTCGAGGCACCACTGCGCCAGACCGAGCTGCTCGGAGGCGAGCAGTGCCGCGCCAGCGGCCAGGGCAGCGTCGACGGCCACCTCGGCGCGCGTCCCGGACGCGACCTCGCTGCCCTGGCCGGTCACCGTCACGCGGGCGAGCGGACGGGTCATGTCGAGCGAGGTGATCGCTTCCACCTCCACGTCACCGCGGTCATACGCGCGCAGGGAGGGCACGCCCCCTTCGCCCGTGGTGGGGACGAGGAAGAGGTCCGCGTCGAGGGCGCCGGCGACCGGCTCCGTGCTCCCCG
Organism: Janibacter sp.; assembly: GCA_030453295.1. Classification (GTDB taxonomy): domain Bacteria; phylum Actinomycetota; class Actinomycetes; order Actinomycetales; family Dermatophilaceae; genus Janibacter. The sequence continues at coordinate 11,948 of JAKDKQ010000014.1, read as the reverse complement.
ACACCGCCGACCAGGCACCCCGACGGGCGGTCCAGGGCAGCACGAGGACAGCGGTGCGCTCGCCCGAGGCGAGCGCCGGCAGGTGCTGCTCGTCGCCCGCCTCGAGCAGGGCGGTCGTCGCGATGACGGCGCTGGTGAGGAAGGGCACGGGTGCGACCGCACGGCCGAGCTCCTCCAGGACAACGGCTGCCTCACGCGGGCCGGCCTCGACGCCGCCGAGGGACTCGGGGACGAGCAGGCCGGCGAGGCCGAGCTGCCCGGCGAGCGCCTGCCAGAGCGCGCCCACATCGGTGTCCGGCTCGTCGTAGAGGCGAGCAGGCAGACCCTCGTCGAGGGAACGCTGCAGGGTGGACCGCACGCTGGAGCGCAAGGACTCCTCGACGTCGGTGTAGAGAAGATCGGTCATCGCGGCACGTCCTTGAAGGGGATGCCCTTGTCAGGGCGGTGGTCCGGGGGCAGGCCGAGCACGCGCTCGGCGACGATGTTGCGCATGATCTCGCTGGTACCACCCTCGATGGAGTTGCCCTTGGCGCGCAGGTAGCGGAAGCCGGGGCCGTGGCCGAGGAAGGAGCCGCCCTCGGGCCGCACCATGGTCCAGTCGTGGTAGGTCAGGCCCTCCTCGGGCGCGAGCTCGAGGGCGAACCCGGTGACCTGCTGGGCCTGCTGGGCGAAGGCCAGCTTCATCGCCGAGCTCTCGGGCCCGGGCTGGCCGGCCTCGAGACCCTGGCGCAGGCGCTCGCCGGCGAGGCGGGTCACCTCGGTCTCGACCCACCACTGCATGAGCTCGGTGTGGTTGCCGGGCGTGCGCACGGAGGGGTCCGTGCGCCAACGCTCGGTGACCAGGCCGATCTGGCCGGCCTCGCGGTCGTTGCCGGCGCTGATCGCGACCCGCTCGTTGTTGAGTGTCGTCGTGGCGACCTTCCACCCCTCGCCGATGGCACCCACGCGGTTGCGGTCGTGGACGCGCACCCCGGTGAGGAAGACCTCGTTGAACTCGGCCTCACCCGTGATCTGACGAAGGGGGCGGACCTCGATCCCCGGATCGGTCATGTCGACGAGGAAGTAGGTCAGGCCCGCGTGCTTGGGGACCGAGGTGTCGGTGCGGGCCACGAGGATGGCGAAGTCGGCGTTGTGCGCGCCGGAGGTCCACACCTTTTGCCCGTCGACGACCCACTCGTCGCCGTCGGGGACCGCACGGGTCGCGACGGCAGCCAGGTCGGACCCGGCACCGGGCTCGCTGAAGAGCTGGCACCAGATCTCCGTGCAGGCGAACAGGGGTCGCAGGTAGCGCTCCTGCAGCTCCCGCGAGCCGAAGGCCAGGATCGTCGGCGCGGCCATGCCCAGGCCGATGCTGTTGCGGCCGAAGTCCGGTCGCGGTGCGCCCGCCGCATCCAGCAGCGCGTCGACCTCGAGCTGGCGGCCGCGGGAGATGCCCAGGCCCCCCTTGCCCTCGGGGAAGTGCACCCATGCCAGGCCGGCGTCGTACTGGGCGCCGAGGAAGTCCGCGGCGTCGCTCGTTCGGGGGTCGTGGCTCGCGAGGAGCTCCTCGACCCGCTGCTTCAGGTCAGACATGTGCGGTCATCCTCCGGATCTCGTGGCGGGCGAGGGCGTTCTTGTGCACCTCGTCGGGGCCGTCGGCGAAGCGCAGGGTGCGCACCTGGGCGTACCACTCGGCGACCGGGAAGTCCTGGCTGAGGCCGCCGGCGCCGTGCACCTGGACGGCCTTGTCGAGGATCCACTCGACGGTGGCCGGCGCGGCGATCTTGATCGCCTGGATCTCCGTGTGGGCGCCCTTGTTGCCGACCGTGTCCATCAGCCAAGCGGCCTTGAAGGTGAGCAGCCGCAGCTGCTCGATCCGCACGCGCGACTCCGCGATCCAGTCACGGATCACGCCCTGCTCCGACAGGGGCTTGCCGAAGGCGACCCGGCTGGCGGCGCGCTCGACCATCAGCTCCAGGGAACGCTCGGCGATGCCGATCAGGCGCATGCAGTGGTGGATCCGGCCGGGACCGAGCCGGGCCTGGGCGATGGCGAAGCCGCTGCCCTCCTCACCGATGAGGTTGCTCACCGGGACCCGCACGTCGGTGAAGTCGATCTCGGCGTGGCCGCCGTGGTCGCGGTCGTCGTACCCGAAGACCTTCATCCCGCGACGCACGTCCACACCGGGAGCGTCCCGCGGCACGAGGATCATCGACTGCTGCTTGTGACGGTCCGCCGTGGGGTCCGTCTTGCCCATGAGGATGAGCACCGTGGCGTTGGGGTTCATCGCGCCGGAGATGTACCACTTGCGGCCGTTGATGACGTACTCGTCGCCGTCGCGCACGATCGAGGTCTCGATGTTGGTCGCGTCGGAGCTGGCCACCCGAGGCTCGGTCATGGCGAAGGCCGAGCGGATCTCGCCGGCGAGCAGGGGCGTGAGCCACTGCTCCTTCTGCTCGTCGGTGCCGAACATGTTCAGCACCTCCATGTTGCCGGTGTCCGGCGCGGCACAGTTGGTCACCACGGGGGCGATGTGCAGGCTGCGCCCGAGGATCTCGCACAGCGGTGCGTACTGCAGGTTGGTCAGGCCGGCGCCGTCCTCGCCGGGGAGGAAGAGGTTCCACAGCCCCTGGCTGCGGGCGGCCTCCTTGGCCGGCTCGATGATCGGCGGCGGCGACCAGCGGTCGGGGGCCGCGTCGATCTGCTCCTGGAATGCCGCCTCGATGGGGTAGACGTGCTCGTCCATGAAGGCGGTCAGCTGCTCTTGCAGCTCGGTGGTCCTGGCGTCCAGCGTGAAGTCCACGGGTCGCTCCCTTCGCTCAGGTGGTGGGGGTGGTGGCCCGGGCGGGCCGCTCACCGGTGGTCGCGATGTCCCCGCGGTCGATGGCCCGCTTGAGGATCTTGCCGGTGGCGCCCTTGGGCAACGCCTCCACCAGCTGGTAGATCCGCGGGACCTTGTAGGCCGCGACCCGCTCCTCGAGCCAGATGCGCAACTCGGTGGGGTCGATGCTCCGGCCCGGCTGCGGCGTGATGACCGCAGCGATCTCCTCGCCGAGACGCTCGTCGGGCACCCCGATGACGGCCGCCTCGAGGATGTCCGGGTGCCCGTAGAGCACCTCCTCGACCTCCCGCGGGTAGACGTTGTACCCGCCTCGGATCACGAGGTCCTTCTTGCGGTCGACGATCCACAGGTCACCGTCATCGTCCATCCGGCCGATGTCGCCGGTGAGGAACCAGTCGCCGTGGCGCACCGCAGCGGTGGCCTCGGGCTTGTTCCAGTACTCGCGCATGACGAAGGGTCCGTCGATCGCGACCTCGCCGACCTCGCCCGGCGGCAGCTCGTTGCGGTCCTCGTCCAGGATCGCCAGCCGGCTGCCCGGGAGCGCTCGGCCCACGCTCATCTCCTTGCGCGGGTGGATGGCCCGGTTGAAGGTCGAGGCGCCCGCGGTCTCGCTCAGCCCGTACCCGTCGAGGACGACGGCACCGAACCGCTCGCGGAAGGCCTTGGCCACCTCGAGCGGCAGTGCGGCGCCTCCCGAGCTGGCCAGCCGTAGCTCGCTGAGGTCCTCGGCGGTCACGTCCGTGTCGACGTGGAGCATCGCGTTCCACATCGTCGGCACGCCGGCGATGCCAGTGAGCCGTTGGTCCACGGCCATCCGCAGCATGGCCCCTGGGTCGAAGGGGCGTTGCAGGGAGAGCGACCCGCCGACGGTGTAGGCGGTGAACATGACCGCGGCCTGCCCGAAGACGTGGAACAGGGGAAGGGCGGTACCCATCCGATCCTGTGGCGACAGATCGAGCGCACTGGCCAGGGCCGCACCGCATGCGAGGAGGTTGCCGTGCGTCAGCACTGCGCCCTTGGGCGCTCCGGTGGTGCCCGAGGTGTACAGCAGGACCGCCGCGTCATCGCTCGCGACCTCGGCCGGCTCCGCGTCCCCGTCGGGCAAGACGCAGCCCGGCTCGAGGATCCACAGCGGGACACCAGCGGACTGCGCGGTGGTCGTGACCGCGTCCGCACCCTCGTGCCAGCCCAGGGCGACGGTGCATCCGGCATCGTCGACGAAGTGCGCCAGCTCCCGAGTCGTGCACAGCGGGTTGACGGTCACAGCCGTGGCACCGAGCGCGAGCACTGCGTGGTAGGTGAGGACGAACTCTGCGCTCGTCGGGACGACGACGAGGACCCGCGCTCCCGGCCCAACCCCGTGGTCGCCCAGCTGCGCCATGGCTCCGCGGATACCTGAGCGCAGCTGCGCATAGGTCCACGAGCGATCCCCCTCACGCAGTGCGAGGGCGTCGGGCGTCTGCTCGGCCCGGTCCCAGATCAGGCTGGCGGCATTCGTCATCAGACCTCTCCCATCAGGTGTCGCTGGTAGCGCTGCATGCCGTGGATCCACCGGTCGTGGTCTGCGGCCTTGCGCCGCATGAACTCGCGCACGTCGGCGTGCGGAGTGATGAGGAAGGTGCCCTCCGCGACCGAGGCAAGCACCTGGTCAGCGACCTCCCGGGGGGTCAGCACCTCGCCCGCGCCGGTCACGGCAGCGGCGGCGACCTTGCCCCCGGTGCCACCACCGGAGGTCATCCCCGACCGGAGCATCTCCGTGTCGACACCCATGGGACACAGGCAGCTGACGCCGATGCCGTCGTCGCCATATGTCACGGCGAGCCACTCGGCGAAGCCGACGGCCGCATGCTTGGTCATCGAGTAGGTGGCCGAGCCGATCTGCGTGAGCAGGCCTGCGGCAGAGGCGGTGGTCACGAAGTATCCCGAGCCGCGCTGGACCCACTGCGGCACGAGCGCCCGGGCGGCGCGCACATGGGCCAGGACGTTGATGTCGATCGCCTGCTGCCACTGCTCATCGGTGGCGGACATGCCCAGCCCGTCCCCGATGCCGGCGTTGGCGAAGAAGAGGTCGACGGGACCGAAGCTCACCTGCGCCGTCGCGATCATCCGCGCGATGACGTCCTCGCTCGAGGCGTCACCGGCGACGGCGACCGCCCCGATGCGCTCGGCCGTCGCGGCCAGCCGTGCCTCGTCGATGTCAGAGATGACGACGTGGGCGCCCCCGTCGACGAGGGCCTCGGCGAGCGCTGCCCCGATGCCACCGGCGGCACCGGTGACGATCGCAACCTTGTCCTTGATCTGCATCGCGGTGCCCATCAGTCGCACGGCCCGCCGGCGACGTAGAGGACCTGTCCGGTGGTGAAGCCGGCGCCCTCGCTGACGAAGAAGGAGACGGCGTGGGCGATGTCCTCGGGCCGACCGGTGCGGGCGACGGGCGCCTGCTCGCGGGCCATCTTCTTCAGCTCCTCGAAGTCGATGCCGATGCGCTCCGCGGTCTCCTGGGTCATCTCGGTCTCGATGAAGCCCGGGGCGATCGCGTTGGCCGTGACGCCGAACTTGCCCAGCTCGATCGCCAGGGTCTTGGTCAGGCCCTGCATGCCGGCCTTGGCCGCCGAGTAGTTGACCTGGCCGCGGTTGCCCTGGGCCGAGGTGGAGGAGAGGTTGACGATGCGGCCGTGACGCTCCTGCGTCATGTAGGCCTGGCAGGCCTTGGTCATGAGGAAGGCACCACGCAGGTGCACCGCCATGACCGAGTCCCAGTCCTCCACGCTCATCTTGAAGATGAGGTTGTCGCGGATGATGCCGGCGTTGTTGACCAGCACTGTGGGTGCGCCGAGCTCGTCGGCGATGCGCTGGACCGCGGCCTCCACCTGCTCCGGGTCGGAGACATCGGCGCCGACGGCCAGTGCCCGGCCCCCCTCCTGGGTGATCGACTCGACGACGGGCACGCAGGCCGACTCGTCGAGGTCGAGGACGGCGACGGCCATCCCGTCTGCGGCCAGTCGGCGGGCGACACCGGCGCCGATGCCTCGGGCTGCACCGGTGACGACGGCGACGCGTTGCTGGTCTGTGGTCATGTGAGAGCTCCTGTGATCTCGGCTGCCTGACGCCTCGAAACATACTTGAACCCGGCTTCAAGTTCAACTACGGTCAAGGGGACCTGTTCGTGATCGAAGGAGCTCACCATGACCCAGACCACCCAGCACCGCCCGGCGTCCGTGCAAGACCTCAAGGACCTCGTCGGCGTCGAGATCGGCCCCACCGAGTGGCACGTCGTCGACCAGGCCAAGATCGACGCCTTCGCCGAGCTCACCGGCGATCACCAGTGGATCCACGTCAACCCCGCGAAGGCAGCCGACTCCCCCTTCGGCTCGACGATCGCGCACGGCCTCTACAGCCTCTCGCGCACGCCGGCCTTCCTCGAGGAGCTGATGGCCTTCGACGGCTTCGCCCACAGCCTCAACTACGGCTACGACAAGGTGCGCTTCATCCACCCGCTCCCCGTGGGCTCGCGCATCCGTCTGCGGGCCGAGCTGACCAAGGTGGAGGAGACCGCTCCCGGCCAGGTCAACGTCGTGACGAAGCTGACCGTCGAGGCCGACGGCATCGACAAGCCGATCCTCGTCGCGGAGTCGATCGGCCGCTTCAGCGCCTGAGAACCCCTCGACGCACTCGGGCCCATGACCTCCGCGAGGTCATGGGCCCGAGTCGTGGGCGTGCCGGGTCAGCGGCGCACTCCCATGCTGCCGGCAAGCGGCAGGCTCCACGGCAGGGCCCGGTGGACGGCGATCTCGGCGTCGACGCGCTGCGCGAGCCCCTCGGGGAAGGCAGCGGCGCGGCGGGTGACGAGGTCGACGTGCCCCTCGAGGACCTCGAGGGTGTTGGCGACCGTTGCGGTGTCATGGTTGACGATCACCGAGATGCCGTGGAACACCTTGTTGCCGCGGTCCAGCCAGCGCACGTGGGCGGAGATCTCCTGACCGATGCGCACCTCGTCGTAGAAGCGGAAGTGCTGCTCCATGCTGAAGACGCCGCACCTGCTGCGCTCGCGGTAGTCGTCGTCGAGACCGATCTGCTGCAGCGCCGTCTCGGAGGCGGCGAGGTGGAAGGCGTAGAAGTGCGCGACGTTGACGTGGCCGTTCTCGTCCTCCCACTCCGGGCCGGCGACGGCACGGCGGGACTCGGGGACCTGGGTGATCTCCTCGATCGAGGGCAGCGCCGGGCTCATGGCACCAGCACGACCTTGCCGGTCACCGTCCGACCCTCCAGGGAGGCCAGGGCCGCGGCCGCGTCCTCGAGCCGGTGGGTCTCCCCGACGACGGGACGCAGGGCGCCGCTGCGCAGGTGGGGCAGCATGGCCGCCCACTCCTTGCCGACGTGGCCCGGGCGGGACATCGCGAAGGCGCCCCAGCCGACGCCGACGACGGAGACATTGTTGAGCAGCAGGCGGTTGACCTTGACCTGCGGGATCTCGCCGGCCGTGAAGCCGATGACGAGCAGTCGTCCGTGCTCCTTGAGGCTGCGCAGGGAGTCGGTGAAGCGGTCGCCGCCGACCGGGTCGACGACGATGTCCACACTGGCCTTGCCGACCGCGTCGAGGAAACCGTCGGCCATGACGACCTCGTCCGCCCCCGCGGCCCGCGCGACCTCTCCCTTCGCCTCGGTGGAGACGACCCCGATGACCTTGCTCGCCCCGAAGGCCTTGGCCATCTGGATGGCCGCGGTCCCGATGCCGCCGGCCGCGCCGTGGACGAGGACGGTCTCCCCCTCGGTCAGGCCACCACGCTCGACGAGCGCGAAGTAGACCGTCGCGTAGTTGAAGGTGAAGGACGCCGCCTCCTCGAAGGAGACCTCGTCGGGCAGGGCGAAGGTCAGGTCGGCCCGGGCCAGCGCCTTCTCGGCGAAGCCGCCCAGGAGGGTCAGTGCGGCGACGCGGTCACCGACGGAGAGCCCGCTGCCCTCGGGGGCGGCCGAGACGACCCCGGCGACCTCCGCCCCCGGGACGAAGGGGAGGTCCGGCTTGAGCTGGTAGAGGCCACGGGTCTGGAGCAGCTCGGGGAAGGCAACCCCGGCCGCCTTGACGTCGATCGTCACGAGCTTGTCGTCGCTGGGGTCGGGCAGGTCGACGAGCTCGACGGCCTCGGGTCCGTCGAGGGTGGAGATGTGGATGGCGCGCATGGTGGTTCCCTTCGGTGGATCAGAGCTGGAGGAGGAGCTTGCCGGTGTTGACCCCGTCGAAGAGGCCGAGCAGGGCCTCGGGGAAGGCTGCGACGCCACCGTCGAGGACGGTCTCCGTCGCGACGAAACGGCCGTCGCGGATCAGGTCACCGATGCCGGAGATCGCCTCGCCGTAGCGGTCCTCGTAGTCCATGACGACAAAGCCCTGCATGCTCGCGCGGAAGACGAGCAGCGCCATGTAGCGGCGCGGGCCCTCGGCGAGGGTCTCGTCGTTGTAGGTCGAGATGGCACCGCAGATGGCGATCCGGGCGCCGTGCGCGAGATTGGCCAGGGCCGCGTCGAGCGACTCGCCACCGACATTGTCGAAGTAGACGTCCACGCCATCGGGCGCGGCCGCGCGCACCTGCTTGAGCAGGTTTCCCTCTCGGCGGTCGATGACCTCGTCGAGCCCGAGCTCGCGCAGCCAGCCCACCTTGTCCGGACCACCGGCGATGCCGATGACCCGACACCCCTTGGCCTTGGCCAGCTGGGCGACGGTGCTGCCGACGGCGCCGGCCGCGGCGGAGACGAGCACGGTGTCACCCGGCTTCGCTCGAGCCACGTCCTCGAGACCGAACCACGCGGTCATGCCGGGCATGCCGAGCGCGCCCAGCCAGGTGCTCATCGGGGCGAGGTCGAGGTCGAGGTGAGCCACTCCCTTCCCGCTGGAGATGGCGTACTCGCGCACGCCGAAGGTCCCACTGACGACATCGCCGACGGCGAAGTCGTCGTGCTGCGAGGCGATGACCGTCCCGGCACCGAAGGCACGCATGACCGCGCCGATCTTCACGGGCGGCAGGTAGGAGCGCACGTCGTTGAGCCAGCCGCGCATGGCGGGGTCGAGCGAGATCTGCTGCATCTCGACGAGGAACTCCCCCGGCCCGGGCTCGGGCACCTCGCTCGTGCCGAGCTCCCAGGTGCTCTCGTCGGGGCGGCCGTGCGGACGGGCGGCGAGGCGGATCTCCTGCGAGGTCCGGGTCATGGGGTGCTCCTGTGGTCGAGTCGGCGGTGACGTGGCCACCATCCCACAACGTGAATCCACATTCAACTACTCTTGAACCCTGATTCAAGTACGGCTACGGTCGTCTCACACTCCCGAGCGAAGGACCACCATGGACATCCCTGCACTCTTTTCCCTCGACGCCCGCGTCGCCCTCGTCACCGGCGGTTCCCGCGGCATCGGTCGGATGATCACCGAGGGGCTGCTCAGCCAGGGCGCGACGGTCTACATCACCGCGCGCAAGGAGGAGGCCTGCCGGGCGACGGCCGCTGAGCTGACGGAGCAGTTCGGCGAGGGCCGCTGTGTCGCCCTGCCCGGCGATGTCTCGACGACCGCCGGCATCGCGGCCCTGCTCGAAGCCTTCGGCGAGCACGAGAGCCACCTCGACATCCTCGTCAACAACGCCGGCGCGGCGTGGGGCGAAGCCTTCGACACCTTCCCCGAGAGCGGCTGGGACAAGGTCATGGACCTCAACGTCAAGGCGCCCTTCTTCCTCACCCAGGCCGCCAAGGGCCTGCTGCTCGCCGGGCACCAGCGCAGCGGCCACCTGGCCAAGGTCATCAACATCGCGTCCATCGACGGGCTCTCCCTCAACCCGATGGAGACGTACTCGTACCACGCGAGCAAGGCAGGCGTGGTGCACCTGACCAAGCGGATGGCGGTCACGCTCGCCCCCGAGGGCATCATCGTCAGCGCGATCGCGCCCGGCGCCTTCGCCTCCACCATGAACAAGGAGGCGCGCGACCACGGGGACGAGATCTCCGGCAGCATCCCGTCCGGACGCATCGGTCGCTCCGAGGACATGGCTGCCGCGGCGATCTATCTCGCCTCGGACGCCGGCGACTACGTCGTCGGCAGCACCCTCACCGTCGACGGTGGGGTCACCATCGCCCGGTGACCTCGGTCGAGCATGACGCAGGGGGTGCCACCGACCGGTGGCACCCCCTGCGTCGTGCTGGCTCGTCGCGCTCGGCTCAGTCCGCGCGCAGCTCCGGTTGCGTGAGCCCGAGCGCATTGGTCCACATGCGGGTGGCCGCGTCGACGAGCTCGGCGACGGGTGCGAGGAGGAACTCGTGGACGAAGGCGTCCTGCGCCAGGCGCGAGACCATGCCGGACAGCGCCATCGCCGCCGTCGTCGCGTCGACGCCTCGGTCCGCCAGCCCGCGGGCCTGCAGCTCGGCGATCGCCTTGGCATTGCGCATGACGAAGGCATTGGCCCTGGCCTGCCGCAGGGCGCGGATCTTGGGGTCGACGGTCGCGACCTGCAGGAGGAGCTGGTTGAGCCGGGCATTGCGCCGGTAGGCCTCGAAGTAGGCGCGGTTGCTCGCCGTGATGATCGCGACCGGGTCGTCCGATGCCTCCATGCGGCTGGTCCCGGGGTGGAGCATCTCGCTCTGCGCCTGGTGCAGGACGGCGGCGAAGACCTCGTCCTTGCTGTCGAACCACGTGTAGAAGCTGCCGATCGAGCACTTGGCCTCTGCCGCGATGTCGACGAGGCGTGAGTCGACGAAGCCATCCCGCTCGAAGATCGTGCGGGCGGCGGCGATGAGCGCCTCCCGGGTGCGCTTGCCGCGCGCCGTCTGCGGCTGGGTGCCGAGGTGCTCGGCGTCGACGAGATCGGGCACCTCGCTCGTGGTCTCGCTGTCGCTGGGCATGACCGACATGCTAAACCGCTTCGTCCAGCACCACGTGCGCCGCGGCCACGAGCTGGTCGACCGCGTCGGCGGGGATCTGCCCCATGGCGGTGAGGTTGCGCGGATCGTCGAGCTGACGGCGACGGACGCCCTCGAGGATGATCGCGAGCTTCCACAGCCCCAGCCCGTGCCAGAAGGGGACGGCGGAGACGTCCCTGCCGGACACCTGGGCGTAGTGCTCCACGAGCTCGGTGCGGGTGGCGAAGCCCGTCACGGTGGAGGCGTCGAAGCGCATCGTCGCAGGATCCCCGGCCTGGGGCCAGTAGGCGAGCGCCGTCCCGAGGTCGGCGAGCGGGTCACCGAGCGTGGCCAGCTCCCAGTCGAGGATCGCCCGCACCTGCGCGTCGTCGGGGTCGATGATGACATTGCGCAGGTGGCAGTCCCCGTGGACGAGGGTGACCTCGCCCGGCTCGGGCTCACGCTCGTGCAGCCGCACGGTGAGGTGGTCGAGATCGGCGAGGTCCCGCGTGCGGGAGAGCTCCCACTGCCCCGACCACCGCTTGAGCTGCCGGGCCGCGTAGGGCTTGTGGCTCGCGAGGTCGGCGAGCCCCACCCGATCCAGGTCGACCGCGTGGATGCGGGCGAGGGTGTCGACGAGGGAGAGGCCGACCGCGTGCCGGGCGGCCGGCGCCAGGCCCTCCGCGTCGCTGCGCTCGTCGAGGACGAGTCCGTCGACGAAGGAGACGACGAGGACGGGCCGGTCGGCGACCGCGGGGTCCTCGCACAGCCCGTGCACGACGGGCAGGGGGACGTCGCTCGTCTGGAGCGCGGAGAGGATCCGGTGCTCCCTCGCGACGTCGTGGGCCGAGGCGAGCAGCTCACCCATCGGGGGGCGCCGCAGGACCAGGCGGGCCCCCTTCGCGTCCGTGACGAGGTAGGTGAGGTTGGACTGCCCCAACCCCACCCGCTCGTAGACCAGAGGCGGCTCGACGTCGACCCGCGCGCTGAGCCAGGCCGTCATCGCGGCCGTGTCGACGCCTTCGATCACTTCTTGCCCCACTCCGGGCTGCGCCTGCGGTACTCGCGGCGCGCGATCGTCATCTTGTGCACCTCGTCGGGGCCGTCGGCCAGGCGGAGGGTGCGCATGTGGGCGTACCACATGGCCAGGGGGAAGTCGTCGCTCACGCCACCGCCGCCGTGCACCTGGATGGCCCGGTCGAGGATCTTCAGCGCCATCTGCGGGGCGGCGACCTTGATCGCCGCGATCTCGGTGCGC
>JAKDKQ010000013.1 GCA_030453295.1 Janibacter sp. | reverse complement strand
GCGGCGGTGGCGGAGGTGGCTTCGGCGGGGGTGGTCGCTTCTGACCCGGCGCCCCTCCCCCTTCGCCTCGCACCAACCTCGGCAGATCCCCACGATCGACCACGTGAAGACATCCACTCGCACCACGACCGGCGGTCCCACCGCCAGGAGGAATGCATCATGACCAAGAAGCAGACGATCCTCGGCCGCGTCAGCCAGCTGGCCAAGGCCAACATCAACTCGCTCCTCGACCGTGCCGAGGACCCCGAAAAGATGCTCGACCAGCTCGTGCGGGACTACACCAACTCCATCGCCGAGGCCGAGGAGGCCGTGGCCCAGACGATCGCGCACGTGCGCATGGCCGAGGGCGACCTCACGTCTGACCGGGAGGCCGCGACCGAGTGGGGCAACAAGGCGGCTGCGGCCGCCAAGAAGGCCGGCGAGCTCAGCGCTGCCGGTGACACGGCCGGCGCGGACAAGTTCACCAACCTCGCCAAGGTCGCGCTGGGTCGACAGATCCAGCACGAAAACGAGGCGAAGGCAGCCGAGCCGGCCATCGCCTCCCAGAACGCGACCGTCGAGCAGCTCAAGGCCGGCCTGATCACGATGAAGACCAAGCTGGAGGACCTGAAGTCCCGCCGCTCGGCCCTCGTCGCCCGCGCCCGGAGCGCGGAGGCCCAGTCCCGCGTCCAGGAGGCTGTCGGCTCGATGGACGTCATGGACCCCACGAGCGACCTCGGTCGCTTCGAGCAGCAGATCCGCGAGCAGGAGGCGATGGTCCAGGGCCGCGCCGAGGCCCAGTCGGCCACCCTCGACGACCAGTTCGCCGAGCTCGAGGACCACAGCCAGGACGCCGAGATCGAGGCCCGTCTGGCGGCGCTGAAGAACCAGGGCTGAGGCCGCCGTGGTGTGACTCATCGGCGTGATGTCCCCCGTCAGATGGTCGCGCGGTGCCGTGTACTCGCCGTGAGCACGCAGCACCACGCGACCATCTACGCGAAGGGGGTCAGGGCCGCGGTGCGTGCACGACCTGCTGGGCGTCGGTCAGGCCCTTGTCGATGAGCAGCTCCACCGCATCGGCGGCGTCGTCGATGAGGAAGGGCAGCTCCTTGCGCTCCGTCGGCGAGAAGTCCTTGAGCACGTAGGACGCAGCGTCCATGCGGCCGGGCGGACGGCCGATGCCGATGCGCACGCGCAGGTAGTCCTTGGTCCCGAAGGAGCTGGAGATCGAGCGCAGACCGTTGTGCCCCCCTTCGCCACCGCCGAGCTTGAGGCGCACCTCGCCGAAGGGGATGTCCAGCTCGTCGTGCAGGACGATCGTGTGCCCGGGCGGGACGGAGAAGAAGCTCGCGAGCCCCTTGGTGGGGCCGCCGGAGAGGTTCATGTAGGACTGCGGGATCCCGATGATCGCCCGCGCGCCGGGAGGCGTGCCCAGCCGGATGGACTCGGCGCTGGCGCCGGCCTTGTGGGTCCGCAGCCGTGCTCCGGCCCGCTCGGCGAGGTGGTCGATGACCATCGCGCCGACGTTGTGCCGGTTGCCGGCGTACTGCGGACCGGGATTGCCGAGGCCGACCACGAGCCAGGTGTCATCACTCACGGGGCCCCACTCTAGGCAATGACGACGCCAGGTCCCGCACGTCCACCACAGATGTCCACAGCCGACGGCTGCCCGCCCTGCGAGGCAGTCGTCCGCGTGGCACCGTCCTGAGCATGGCTCTTGGCTGGCACCTTCGTCCCGACCGACCCACCCGAGACGCGTTCGACATTCGGGCTCGCAACGCGCGCATACGCATGGCCACCATCGGTCGTCGCCTCGACAACGTGCACACCCACCCCCACAACGACCTGACGCCGGACGACATCGAGGCTCTGCGTCAGCGACTCGCGCAGGCCCGGGCCGGGCTGGATCTGGCGGAGCAGCTGGTGAAGTCGAGTCCGTCGCAGGCGGCCCAGCTACTCGACGAGGTGACTGAGGTGGCCGATGACATCGGAGACCTGGCCCTCATCCGCACGCCGGTTCCCGGGCCAACCAGCCCCGGTCTCCTGGCCACCCGTGATGGGTGGACACCGATCCTCGACGTCATCCTCTGGCTCATCGACGGCGCGTTCTGCCGCCGACGCTGACACGAGCGAACAGACGAAGGGCGGGACCTCCGTGTGGAGGTCCCGCCCGTGCGTGTGCGTGTGGGTCACTCCTTGTCGGAGGACTCCTCGCCACCCTCGGCGTCGTCAGCGGACTCGGCGGCCTCGTCCTCAGGCGCGTCGTGCTCGATGCCGGCCTCGGCCTCGGCGTCGGCGAGCTCGGCCTCGAGCTCGTCAGCGGAGATCTGCTGGGTGATGTTGACGACGAGCAGCTCCGGGTCGGAGACGAGCGTCGCACCGGCAGGCATCTCGACGTCGCTGGCGTGGATCATCGTGCCGATCGCGAGGCCCTCGACGGAGACGGTGAGGCTGTCGGGCAGGTTGGTGACGTCGGCCTCGATCTCGAGGGTCTGGGCGTCGACCGTGACGACGGTCTCGGGAGCAGCCTCACCCTCGACGTGGACGCCGACCTCGACGACGACCTTTTCGCCGCGCTTGACCATGACGAGGTCGACGTGCTCGATGATCGGCTTGATCGGGTCGCGCTGGACGTCCTTGGCCAGAGCCAGCTGGTCGGCCTCGCCCTCGACGGCGATGGTGAGCAGCGCGTTGGGGTTCTTCAGCGCCTGGAAGGTGCTGTGGAAGGGCAGCGCGAGGTGGATCGGGGCCTCGCCGTGGCCGTAGAGGACGGCCGGGACCTTGTCGGCGCGGCGCAGCTTGCGGGCAGCGCCCTTGCCGAACTCGTTGCGCAGCTCGGAGTCGATGCGGATCTCGTCGTGGGCCATGTGGTGCTCCTTGTGGTGATTCGGCCCGCGCAGGGAGCGGGCAATGTCTCGTGGATGCGGTGGCCTCGGCGTGGGACGCGGCGCGGACGAGATGTCGACGCGCAGGCGAACCCACGGGGCGGCACCGCGTCGATCACGGATCGCTGCGACCGTGCAGCGTCCCTCGCCGAGGCAACCCCGAGATACTAGTGGACCCGCTCCGACACAGCAAAGCCGGTCGACGGCTCACCGTCGGCGGCGGCCAGCAGCGCGGCGTCCACGTCATCGGTGGGCAGCCCGGGACCGGGGCGCCCCCCTTCGCCCAGCTTGACCGCGACGACCCCCGCGAGGACCGCCACTCCCCCGACGATCTGCACCGGCGACATCGCTTCGCCGACGATCAGCCAGGCGAAGACGACGGCAAAGAGCACCTCGCTCAGGCCGACGAAGGAGGCGACCGTCCCGCCGAGGAGGCGCGCTGCGGCGATGCCGGAGACATAGGCGATGGCACCCGCGACGATGGCCAGCTCGATGATCGGGACCCACCACGGGGCAGACCATCCGGCGAGGTCGACCGGGGAGGTGTTGGCCGTCATCGGCAGCAGGCCGAGCGACGCGGCAAGCAGCAGGCTCACGGCCCCTACGGCCAGCCCCGCCCCCGCGAAGCCGATTGGCGGGAGTGCGTCCTGCTCGTCCGCGGCCACGAGGAAGAAGATGACGAGACCAACCGCCGCGAGCAGCCCCCAGAGCACCCCGACCAGGTCGAGCTGGGCTCCCGACGCGACGTCGAGGACGAGGGCGAGCCCGAGGACGGCCGCGGCAACACCGGCTGTGGTGAGCGGCGAGGGACGCCGGCCGTGGCGGGCCCAGACCCATCCCACGATGAGCACGGGCGCGAGGTACTCGAGCAGCAGGGCCACGCCGACCGACAGGTGGTCGACCGCCATGAAGTAGGCGAACTGGCACCCGGCCACGGCGAAGAGTCCGTAGGCGAGGATGCGCCACGCGTTGCGGCGCACCAGGTGCCACTGGCCACGCATGGCGATGGCCGCCGGGACGAGCAGGGCCAACGCCGCCCCCGAGATCCGTAGCGTGACGATCGCGCCGGGGCTCCAGCCGGTCGCCAGCAAGGAGGCACCGAAGGTGCCCGATGAGCCGAAGGTCGCGGCCGAGAAGAGTGCGACGAGCAGACCCAGGGCGAACGGAGACCGCTGCGGGGTGGAGATGGCGGCCGCCACGGCTGCTCCTTGCGTCATGAGTCACGTAACCTGTTGGTGATGACGCTAGACCTCCATCACGTCAGGAGTCAACATGGCTTTTGCCCATGACACAGATGTCGCTCTGCGCACGGCCGCAGCCTTGGTCAACACCGCCGTCGGCGCCTTCCCCCACGAGGAGGGCGACACCCTCTCGACGGTCGAGGAGCTCCGCGGGTTCTACAAGACCTGGGACTGGACCGGTCGCTTCGACGGTGACGCGGCGGAGCTGAAGCAGGCCCGCGCGCTGCGCCCACGCCTGCGTGCTGCGTGGCTCGCCGCGCACGACGACGCGGCTGCGGCCGAGCTGGTCAACGAACTGCTGCGCGATGGCCGGGCCCTCCCGCAGCTCGTCGACCATGACGGCTACGGCTGGCACATCCACGCCACGGACACCGACGCGCCCTTTGCGCGACGGATGCAGGTCGAGGCAGCGATGGCCTTCGTCGACGTCATCCGCGCCGGTGAGCTGTCCAGGCTGCGGGTGTGCGCCGCCGACGACTGCGACGACGTCCTCGCCGACCTCTCGCGCAACCGCAGCAAGCGCTACTGCGACCGGGGCTGCGGCAACCGGCTCGCCGCCGCCGCCTATCGGTCGCGTCAGGGCCTGTAACGCTTCGACACTTCAGGGTGACCAACCCCACGAACGGGAGCCACTCATGTCCGATCGAATGACCGACCTGCTGCGTAAGGCCAACCCGGAGCCAGACGCTCCCGACAAGCGCGAACTCGAGTGCATCTGGCACGAGGTGGACGCAGCCACACACGGCGCTCACTCATTGGCGCAACAGCGGAGGAAGCGCCTGAAGGCGCTCGGGGCCACGGGCGCCACGGTTGCCCTGCTCAGCGCCGGGGCCATGGTCGTCGAAACTCGGACTGGACAGGTCACTGAGCCCGAATTCGTCGCGGCGGGTGGGCCCGGCGAGTTGTATCGCCTGGACGGCACCGACTTGCCGGAGCGGTTGGGCGAGTTGGCGGCCGACATCGACTTCCCGGACGAGGCCACCCGTTCCAAGGCTGTCGAGGTGCAGCTGGGATTTGCCGACAAGGCTGCGGGTGGACTGCAGTCCACCGGCGCACTGAACGCCGATCTGGCCCGCGGGGCCATCTGCGCCTGGGGGCGTTCATGGATGGCCGCCGACGCTGCTGGCGATGAGGCGACCAAAGCATCCAGTGCCACGGCACTCCGTGAGGCACTGACCTGGCCAGCCGTCACAGCCGTTGACCCGCAGCCGTCCATGACCGGGTACGACGGCGACGGCGGCCCCACCGCGACGGCCTTCGGCCCCCTCGTCTCCCTCAACCAGGCGCTGCCCTCGGCGGACGCATTCTCCTCAACCCTGGCGGAGACCGGCTGGTGCTTCCGACTCGACGCGCGGCCCGCCGCCGGTGACTCTTCGCCGGCAGCGGAGCCGGAGCAGCCGGAGCCTGGCACCACGTCCACATCCCTGCCCCGCAGTTGACATGGGCATGCAACGTCACGAGTTCAAAGCGCTCTACCGAACTCATGCGGGGGAGCTACTCGGCTACCTCCGGCGCCGCGGAGCTGGCGACGCCGCACCCGATCTGTTGGCCGAGACATTCCTGACTGCTTGGCGTCGCAGGAGCGATCTCCCCGATGCGGTCAATCGCCGCGCCTGGCTGTTCGGGACGGCCAGACGGCTCCTCTTGGCGCACCGGCGCACCAGCCAGCAGGTCACCCCGGTCGATGACCTCGACGACCTACCCAGCCGACGACCTGATGCACCCGCTGACAGCATGCGAGAGGATCTGGTGCGGCAAGCGCTGACCCGCCTGCCCGAGGTCGACCGGGAGCTGCTCACCCTCACCGTCTGGGAGCGCCTACCCATCGTCGAGGCGGCCGTCGTCGTCGGGCTGTCTGCCAACGCTGCTCGGGTTCGACTGCACCGAGCACGCAAGCGGCTCGCGGACGACCCCACGCTCCGCGACGCCATTCAGTCAACACCGGCGCCCTGAGCAGAGGTATCGGCAGCACCGCAGCCGGCCACAGTTCCCGGAGTGGGCCGCAGCACGCAGAAGGGGGTCGGTCACTGTGCGGTGACGGACCCCCTTCGCTCGTCGTGTGATCAGTTGAAGAGACTGGTGACCGAGCCGTCCTCGAAGACCTCGCGGATCGCGCGGGAGACGAGCGGCGCGATCGACAGGATCGTCAAGTCGTCGAACTTCTGCTCGTCGAGGAGCGGGAGGGTGTCGGTGACGATGACCTCCTCGGCAGCGCAGGCCTGCATGCGTTCGACGGCGGGACCCGAGAAGATCGCGTGCGTGGCGGCGATGATGACGCCGGCGGCACCGTCCTCCATGAGGGCATCCGCGGCCTTGGTGATCGTGCCGGCGGTGTCGATCATGTCGTCGACGAGCACGCACCAGCGACCCTCGACCTCACCGACGACGCGGTTGGCGACGGACTCATTGGGACGGTCGATGTTGCGCGTCTTGTGGATGAAGGCCAGCGGCACCCCGCCGAGGTGGCGCGACCACTGCTCGGCGACCTTGATCCGCCCGGCGTCCGGGGAGACGACGGCGAGCTCGCGGTCGCCGTACTTCTCCTGGACGTAGGTGGCCAGGATCCGACGGGCCATGAGGTGATCGACCGGCCCGTCGAAGAAGCCCTGGATCTGGTCGGTGTGCAGGTCCACCGTGATCAGGCGGTCGGCTCCGGCGGTCTTGAAGAGGTCAGCCATCAGACGCGCAGAGATCGGCTCGCGACCGCGGTGCTTCTTGTCCTGACGGGCGTACCCGTAGAACGGCAGGACGGCGGTGATCCGCTTGGCGCTGGCCCGCTTGAGCGCGTCGACCATGAGCAGCTGCTCCATGATCGCCTCGTTGATCGGCGTGGAGTGGCTCTGCAGGACGAAGGCGTCGCACCCTCGCACTGACTCCTCGTAGCGCACGTAGATCTCGCCGTTGGCGAACTCGTAGGCGCTGGAGGGCACGAGGTCGATGCCGAGCTCCGCCGCCACGGCGTCGGCCAACGCCGGGTGGGTGCGTCCGGTGAAGACCATGAGGTTCTTCTCCGGGGTCCTGTGGATGCCGCTCACTGGGGTGCCTCGCTGCTCTCGGGGGTGGGTTCGATCGAAGGGGGCTGGGTCGCCGCCTGCGCGGCGGCGTCGGTCGACGTGCCGGCCCGGTGCGTGGCGACCCAGCCGTCGATGTTGCGCTGGCGCCCGCGGGCGATGGCCAGCTGCCCGGCGCCGACGGCGTCGGTGAGTGCCGAGCCGGCAGCCACGTAGGCACCGTCGGCGACCTCCACGGGCGCGATGAGCACGGTGTCGGAGCCGACGAAGGAGTGCTTGCCGATGACGGTCTGGTGCTTGTTGACCCCGTCGTAGTTGGCGAAGATCGTGCCGGCGCCGATGTTGGCTCCCTCACCGATCACGGCGTCGCCGGCGTACGTGAGGTGAGGGACCTTGGCCCCGTCGCCGATCTTGGCGTTCTTGGTCTCGACGAACCCGCCGATCTTCCCCTTCGCCCCGAGCTCGGTGCCCGGGCGCAGGTAGGAGAAGGGCCCGACCGTGGCACCGGCACCGATGACGGCCAGGTGGCCTTCGGCGCGCTTGACCTCGGCGCCGTCGCCGACCTCGCAGTCCGTGAGGGTGACGTCCGGGCCGATGGTCGCCTCGGCGCCGATGCTCGTGGCGCCCAACAGCTGGGTGCCGGGTCGGATCGTCGTGTCCTGACCGATCGTGACGTCGACGTCGATCCACGTGGTGTCGGGGTCGACGATGGTCACCCCGGCGCGCATGTGGCGCTCGCAGGTGCGTCGGTTGAGCTCCTTGCCGAGCGTGGCCAGCTGGACGCGGTCGTTGACGCCCTCGGTCTGGTCGAGGTCGCTGAGGACGTGTGCCGCGACCGTGCCACCAGCGGCCCGGGCCAGCTGGAGGACATCGGTGAGGTACTTCTCACCCTGGGCGTTGTCCGAGGTGACATTGGCCAACTCGCGGCGCAGCACCGCGGCGTCGAAGGCGTAGATGCCGGAGTTGATCTCGCGGATCCCGCGCTCGGCCTCGGTGGCGTCCTTGAACTCCACGATCCGCTCGACATTGCCATCGACGTCGCGCACGATCCGGCCGTACGCCTTGGCATCCGGCAGCACTGAGGTGATGACGGTGACGGCTGCCCGGGCCTCGACGTGCGCGGCGGTGAGCTCGCTGATCGTCTCCGCGGACAACAGCGGCACATCGCCCATCGTGACGACCACGATGCCCTCGAGGTCGGCGGGCAGCGCCTCCAGACCGCACTCGACGGCGCGACCGGTGCCCTTGACCTCGTCCTGGTCGGCCGTGCGGCAGGCGATCTCGAATCGGGCGCCGTACTCCTCGATGAAGGCAGCGACCCGGTCGCGCTGGTGACGGACGACGACGACCGTCTCGCTCGCGCCGGCGCCCGCGGCGGCTCGCATCGCGTGGCCGAGGAGCGGGGCTCCGCCGATGGGGTGCAGGACCTTGGGGAGGGTCGACTTCATCCGGGTGCCCTCGCCAGCGGCGAGGATGATGACTGCGTCGGGACGGACGTCGTTCACGCGGTGTACTCCGAGGTGTCGGGGGTGCGGCCAGCCGTCTGGGCCGCCTCGCCACTGTAGCGGCCGAGGGGTCCGCTCCTCGACCCGTGTCCGGTCTCGGAGGAGGTCGCGCAGTCCTCCATCGGCCAGCTCCGTGGCGACCTGCCGGGCGTCTGGCAAGGTTGAGGGGTGCCCCGATACCCGCTCATCGACCCCTTCGAGGAGGGCGTGCTCGACACCTCCGACGGTCACCACGTGCATTGGGAGCGCGTGGGCAACCCGACGGGCAAGCCCGCCGTCGTCCTGCACGGAGGACCCGGTTCCGGCGCCGCACCGTGGTGGCGCCGCTACTTCGACCCCGACCGCTACTGCGTGACCCTCTTCGACCAGCGGGGCTGCGGGCGCAGCCGCCCGCTGGCGAGCGACCCGCACGCTGACCTGTCGACGATCACGACGCAGCACCTGATCGCCGACATCGAGGCGCTGCGCGCCCTCCACGGCGTCGACCGGTGGCTCGTCCTCGGTGGCTCGTGGGGTTCGACGCTGGGCCTGGCCTATGCGGTCGCCCACCCCGAGCGGGTCAGCGAGATGGTCTTCTGGGGCGCCGTGACGACCACCCGCGAGGAGGTCGACTGGCTCACCTGGACGATGGGTGAGGTCTATCCCGAGGCCTTCGACGCCCTGCGCTCCCTCGTCCCGGACGTCGAGCGTGGCGGTAATCTGCCCGCCGCGATCCACGAGCTGCTCGCGGACCCCGATCCAGCGGTCCACCACCGCGCCGCCCGGGCGTGGTGCGACTGGGAGGAGCGTCTGGCCGCGCTCACCGGGCCGCCCGTGGCCAGCCCGCGCTACGCGGATCCCACCTTCGCGCTGGGGTTCGCCCGACTGGTCACGCACGTCTTCGGCCACCACGCGTTCCTGCCACCCGACGGGATCAGCGGGCATCTCGACTCGATCGCGGGCATCCCCGCGGTTCTCGTGCGTGGCCGGCTCGACATCGCCGCACCGCTGGGTGTGGTCCACCGCCTCGTCGAGCGTCTGCCGCTCGCCACGCTGCACGTCGTGGAGGGCGAGGATCACAGCGGCGCCACGGTCACGGACGACATCATCGTGCGGGCGACGGACGACTTCGCCCGCTGACGGACCTCGCCGTCAGTCGTCGAGCTCCTCGTCGATCGCCTCGCCCGTGACGTCGTGGGCGCGGACGCCCGCCAAGTGGGCACCACCGAGCGGCTCACCCGTCCAGCGCACGAGCCCCCAGCCATCGCTGGGATGCCCCTCGAGCAGGATCATCCCCGTGTTGTTGATCCACATGCCCTCGACCTCCTCGGCGTCGAGGCCGGCCGCGAGGGTCGCGAAGACGCGGATGGCGGCGCCGTGGCTGAAGAGGGCGACGGTGTCCTCCCGACCGTGCCGCTCGGCGATGCCCCGCACCGCACCGTCGTAGCGATCCATGAAGTCGTGGCCGGTGGTCCCGCCCGGCAGGGCGTGATCGAGGTCCCGGTGCAGCCAGGCCGCCAACCCGCCGAGGTAGGCCTCGACCGCCTCCTGGTCCGAGCGCATCTCGAAGGCGCCGGCGGCGATCTCCTCGAGCCCCTCGCGCACGTGCACCTCGATCCTGCGCTCCACGCCCAGCGGGTTGCCCGTCAGCTGGGTCCGCACGAGTGGCGAGGCGTAGACCGCGCTGACGTCCTCGTCGGCGAGCGCGGCCGGGACCGCGGCCGCTTGCGCCTGCCCGAGGTCAGTCAGGCCTGCGCCCGGGAAGGCGGTGTCGAGCGCACCCGAGACGTTGTTGGGAGTCTGGCCATGGCGGATGAGGAGGAGTCTCACGCCTGCAGGTTACGTGGCGCCGACCTGCTCGAGGAGGGCCACCAGAGGTGCGGGAGCGAGCTCGAGGTACATCGCCTCGACGAAGAGACCGGCGTAGCGCGCCTTGCGCCCCGACTGCGAGCCCAGGAAGCGTCGGAGCACCTCCTCCCGCGACCAGCCTTGCTGCGCAGGCATCCTCGCCAGCAGACGAAGGGAGCGCCCCTCGCCTGCCGACTCGATCACGGCTTCGGCGTCGTCCGTCCCGAGCGCACGCATCAGCTCGTCCTCGAGGTCGACGTGGCACGCGTGGAAGCCCCGTCCTGCCGGACCGGTGGCCTCGTCCACGGGTAGGCCGGCGGCGAGCAACCCCCTTCGGACATGACGCTCCTCGCCGATGTCGTAGAGGCCGAGGACCCGCTGACCGAGACCGTGCGGGCCGTGGCGCTCGGCGAAGGTCCGAACATTGGTGATGCCCCCCATGGGCAGCACTGCGACGTCGCTCTCCGCGAGCGTGATCCCGAGTCGGTGCGCGAGCGCGCGCAGCGCCACCCGGTCGCTCTCCCCCTCGACCAGCACGACGGTCCGTGGTGCGCTCACCAGACCATTGAGCGCCGAGGAGGGCGGCACCGCAAGCCGATATCGTCGCGGCATGAGCGCCGACGTGCACCCGCTGGGGATCGACGCTCGCCGACTGCGCCGGATCGTGCTCGTCGTGGCGCTGCTCAACTTCGCCTACTTCTTCGTCGAGTTCACCGTCGCCCTGGGCGCCGGGTCGGTGTCGCTGCTCGCGGACAGCGTCGACTTCCTCGAGGACACCGCGATCAACCTGCTGATCTTCGTGGCGCTCGGCTGGCCGCTCGCTCGGCGCGCCCTGATGGGCAAGGCGATGGCCCTCGCCATCCTCGCACCGGCCACGGTGGCCGGTGTCGAGGCGGCCCGTCGCTTCGCCGACCCGGTCGCCCCCGAGGTGCTGCCCGTCGTCCTCGCCTCGCTCGGCGCGATCGTCGTCAACGGCACGAGCGGATGGCTGCTGGCGGGTGTGCGGCACGCCGGGGGCTCGCTCAGCCGGGCGGCCTTCCTCTCCGCGCGCAACGACGTGCTCGTCAACGTCGCCGTCATCGGCATGGCCGCCGTGACGCTGTGGACCTCGTCGGGCTGGCCGGACCTGGTCCTGGGCTGCGCGATCATCCTCATCGCGCTCCATGCGGCCTGGGAGGTGTGGGAGGTCAGTGAGGAGGAGCGCCTGGCGGCCAAGGTCCTGTCGGGCGAGGAGATCGGCTGAGCGGTCGACGACGCCGAGCGATCCGGCAGTCAGGACGGCCGCTGCACCTCGGCGACCCCGACGAGCCAGGCCTCGCTACGGGACGGGCGGGTGCGACGGCGCTCGATGAACTCGCTGAGGATGGCGTACCCGTCCGTCGACACCTCGGCGCCGGGCGACAGGTCGTCGTCCGTCGTGGCCACGAGCTCGGCGGTGCGGGTGTCGACGATGCGGAAGGAGCTCTCCGACGCGTCGCTGAGCAGCCGGTCGGCCGGCAGGTAGAAGACGATGAGCCGGCCCCGCAGGTCGTTGGTGGAGATGCGGTAGCCGTCGGGGACGTCGACGGCCCCGATCTCCTGGTCGGCCACGGCATCCCGCAGCGTCAGAGTGCCACCCTCCCGCGAGATGAGGAATCGGTCGTGGACGACCGACTGGCCGTCGGCGACCTCCTGGCTCTCCTCGACGGGCGGCGCGTCGACGGTGACGAAGCCGTCGTCCCCGAGCAGCCGCACACTGTCGCCGCAGCGCACGACCGGCGTCGCCTCTGCGGCCAGGCGGCCACCGGACTCGCCGACCCCGTCGAGCCGCGCTCCGGGGCAGCGGGTGCGCGCCACCTCCTTGCCCGAGCGAAGGGAGGTGACCGTCACCTCGTCGCCGGACCGGTGCACCGCCTCGTCCTGACGGACGATGACGCGTCCGCGTGGCGAGTCCTCCCAGGTCCGGGCGATCGTGCCGGTGTCGAGGTCGAGCGCGTCGGTGGTCTCCTCCGTGGGGGTGAGCAGCACGTGACGCTGCTCGGGCAGACCGTGCGGGTAGAGGGTCGCGATCCTGGTCGCGCAACCCACCTCGGTGTCGTGGCTCCAGTCCACCTGACCGTCCTCGAGCGCGACGCCGGAGACGATGAGACGACCGCCGGGGACGTCCTTGCCGAGACGGGCCTCACCGGCGGGCGACAGGCACGAGACGACGGCCGCGTGCTGCGTCGACAGTCCGATGACCTCGACCTCGTCGCCGGGCAGCAGCTCCTTGTCGCCGTGGGCCACCAGCAGGTCGCTGCCCTCTGCGACCACGAAGCCGCTCGCTCGGGCGATGCGCACGTCCGGGCCCAGGGTCGACACCGCTGTCCCGTCGGAGGTCAGGACGGGCGAGCCGTAGAGCCGCTCGCCTCCCCAGCGCTCACCGGACGGGGCGTGCTCGACCCAGTCCCCGTCGTCATCGCTGTAGGCGAACCACCCGTTGGGTCCGATGGTCATGCCGTGGGGTTGATCGCCCGAGTAGAGGACCCTGCCGTCGATGGGCCCGGAGTGACCGAGGATCCACCAGCCGCCACCGACCGCGGCAAGCACTGCGACGACGAACGCCGCGACGAGCTTGGCGAGGTCGGCCGCCTTGCTCGGCGTCTGCTGGTGGGTCGTCATCACGAGTTCTTCTTCGGCCCGGCCACCCACGTGCGGGGCTGGTCCTCGTCCACGAAGTCCTCGTCAAGGTCGGCGAGGACCAGACCGTCGGGTGACAGGTCCGCGCCCGTGCTCATCCCGGGGCCGGCTGCCAGCACGAGGTCGGCGGTCGTGGTGTCGAAGACTCGGTAGTCGATGGTGTTGCGGTCGCCGCCCTCGGCCACATCGACGAAGGTGAGCAGCCGCCCCACCGGACCGTATGCGGCGATCTCGAAGCCCTCGGGGACGTCGAGGTCGCCGATGGCCTCACCGGTCAGGCCATCGCTCAGGTGGACGACGGCGCCCTCCCGTCGCAGGACCATGTGCCCGACCGCCACCTCGTCGCCGTCAGAGATCGGTTCCCCCTCGGGGAACGGTGGCGTGGCGATCTCGGTGAACCCGCCCTCGGCGACCGTCTGGACGCTGTCGCGGCACTCGACGAAGGGGGTCGCCTCCGGTGAGAGCTGGCGCGAGGTGTCCCCCGGGCCGCCGATGGACATCAACGGACAGCTCACCTCGGCGATCTGCTTGCCGGTGCGCAGGGAGCTCCACGTCGCGGTGCCCTGCCCGTCCGTCTCGAGCACGTGCTCTCCCTGGACGGCGAACCAGTAGCGCTTGGCCCCGGACCACCGCTGGGCGACCGAGCCGGTGTCCAGGTCCACCGCCATGACCTGCTCCTCGGCGGGCTCGAGGAGCAGGTAGCGCTGCGCGGGCAGCGTGCTCGGGTAGCCGACCTGTGCCACGTCGACCCCGCAGCCCGCACCCGTGTCCCGGGTCCAGTCGACGGAGGCGTCCTGGAGGTCGACCCCGGCGAGGACCGCGTGCCCTCCCTCGACCTCGTCCAGGAGCCCCGACGGCTTCGGCGCCAGGCAGGTCAGCACGGCGACGTGGCGCTCGCTCACGCCGACGAGCTGGCTGTTGGTGCCCGGCCAGAGCCGGTCGTCGCCGAACTCCTCGAGGATCCTCGTCGTGGTGGTCGTGTGCGTGGATCCCTCGCGCTGCACGAGGATCCGCCCCCCGTCGGGCTGCACGACGACCCCGTCGGGGGTGATCTCTCGTCGGGAGGAGAGCTCACCGATGGTCCAGCTCTCCCCGGTGCGGACATTGCGGGCCACGTAGTCACCCCCGTCGCCGGGGTGGGTGATCCACCCAGCGGGACCCAGCTGGACCGCGCTGTCCTCGCTGTCCCACAGGACCTGGCCCTCGACCTGCGGTGACGCAGTCCTGCTCATCAGCCCGTCGAGCCCGCCGGGCAGGAAGGAGATCACGCCGGCGGCGAACATCCCGACGAGGGCCAGCACCCCCACGGCCGTGATCGCGGTCTTCACGGGGCGACGGCGCTCGGGCTGGATCTCGTGTGGTGCGGTCACGCGATGATTGTGCCCTGACGGGTGACGATGCTCCCCGGGTAGGAGTCGAACCTACGTCGCTAGTCCTGATTCAAAGTCAGGCGGGCCCTGCCGGCAGACCAACCGGGGAACGCCGCTGGAGCGGCACCGGTCAGGGTAGTCGACGCCGGGCACTCCCTGTCACGGACAATGGCTGCATGACCGAACAGCAGGATCTGGAGCGTGTCGTGCGACGCCCCCGGATGACGGGCGCCGCACGTCGTGAGCAGCTCGTGGCCGTGGGTCGCAGGGTGTTTGCAGCGAAGGGGATCGACGGCACGTCCGTGGAGGAGATCGCCGCCACGGCAGTCGTCTCCAAGCCGGTCGTCTACGAGCACTTCGGCGGCAAGGAGGGGCTCTACGCCGTCGTCGTCGATCGTGAGCTCAGCGCCCTGACCGAGCGGGTGACGGCAGCTCTCACCGCCGGCGGCACCGACCGGGAGACCATCGAACGCGCAGCACTGGCCTTGCTCGACTACATCGAGGAGTCACCGGACGGTTTCCGCATCCTCGTGCGCGATGTCTCCGGGGACGCCCCCTCCGGCACCTACGCCTCGCTCCTGTCCGATGTCGCCGCCGAGGTGGCGCACCTGCTCTCCGACGCCTTCACCATGCGCGGCCTGGGCGGAGAGCACGCGCCGATGTACGCGCAGATGCTCGTCGGGCTCGTCTCGCTCACCGGCCAGTGGTGGCTCGAGACCCGCGCTCCCGGCAAGGAGGTCGTGGCCGCCCACATGGCCCATCTCGCCTGGCACGGCCTCGCGGGACTGGGTCATCCGATCCAAGCACCGCCGGCCGGGTAGTCGCCCTGATCATCTCGACGAGAGTGTCCCGCAGCGCTCAGGCCTGCTGCACCTCGACCCGATTGCCCACGGGATCGTCGGTGTGGAATCGGCGGATGCCGGGGATCGCCTCGTCCCACCGCACCTCTCCATCCGCCGCGCCCACGGCAGCTGCCACGGCCTCGATGTCCTCGACGAGCAGGCACGGGTGCGCCTTGAGCGCCGGACGGAAGTCCGCTTCGACCCCGCAGTGCAGCTCGTGGGAGCCTGCGCGGAACCATGCGCCGCCCCGTGCGGCCAGAGCCGCGGGCTTCGGGATCTCGGGCAGTCCGAGCACTCCCGAGTAGAAGCCCCTCAAGGCGTCCTCACTGCCTGCGGGGCAGGCGATCTGGACGTGGTGGAGCCCGAGGACGCTCACGCCTTGTGCCCCACCGCGAAGACTCGACGGAAGGCCAGCAGCACGCCGGCCGGGGTCCGCGGATAGGCCTCGGCGACCCGCTCGGCGTAGGTCGCGAGGAAGTCCGCGCGCTCGGTCTCGTCCGTCAGCACCTCGAGCATCGGGCGCAACCCCGTGCCCGAGACCCAGTCCACGACCGGGTTGTCGCTCTCGGCCTGCGGGTCGAGCACGTGCGTGTAGGTCGTCTCCCACGCGTCCACGGCGAGTCCAGCCGCGGTGAGGACCTGGAGGTAGGTCGAGGGATCGCCGGCCCCATAGCGATCGGTCGCCGCCTCGAGCTCGCCGCTGCGCGGGTGGTCGACCGCGACCTCGCGCATCAGCGCGTGCGTCGGGGCGTCGAAGTTGCCCGGCACCTGCAGGGCGAACCAGCCGTCGTCCGCGAGCGCCGCGGCCCAGGTCTCGACGAGCGGCAGGTGGCGCGGGACCCACTGCAGCGCGGCATTGCTGACGATGACGTCAGGAGCGGCACCCAGACCGGCGATGTCCCAGTCAGCGAGGTCGGCCTCGACCCACTCGACGCGTGAGTCGGTGTCCTCGGCCCGGGCTGCCGCCAGCATCTCGGGACTGCTGTCGACGCCCACGACGCGGGCTTGGGGCCAGCGCTGCGCGAGCGAGAGAGTGAGCGGGCCGTTGCCACATCCCAGGTCGACGACGAGCCGTGGGTCCGTGGCCGCGACCCGACTCATGAGGTCCGTGAAGGGACGAGCTCTTTCGTCGGAGAACTGCCCGTACCGGCTCGGGTCCCAGGTCACCGTCATGTTGCCTCCTCGGTAGCGTCCGACGAGCCTAACTGTCGACGAAGCATTTGTCTCGATATCAAGATTCACGATGGCGGGTATTCTCGATGCATGACCAGCCGCCACGACCCCTCCGACGACGTCGACGCCATCGTCGAGGCCTGGCGGCGCGAGCGCCCCGACCTCGACGTCGAACCCCTCCACGTCTTCTCGCGCATCTCCCGGCTGGCCCGGCTCCTCGACCTCGACCGGACCACCGCCTTCGCCCGCCACGAGCTCGAGGGGTGGGAGTTCGACGTCCTGTCCGCGCTGCGCCGCGCCGGCGAGCCCTACCAGCTCTCTCCCGGCCGGCTGGTCCAGGAGACGCTCGTGACGTCCGGCACGATGACCAACCGCATCGACCGTCTGACGGCCAAGGGATGGGTCGAGCGCCTCCCTTCGCCCTCCGACCGCCGTGGCGTCATCGTCCGGCTGACGAAGGGGGGTCAGGCTGCGGTCGACTCCTCCATGGCCGACCTGCTGACCCGCGAGAGCGAGCTCTTGGACGACATGTCGGGCGAAGAGCGTGCTGCCCTCACCGGGGCGCTACGACGCCTGCTCGCTCCCTTCGAGGCCTGACCAGGTCCTCGCATGCAGCGGGGTCAGCCGACGAGCTCTGCGGCCTCCAGCCACTCCAGCTCGAGCAGCTCCTTCTCGTCCCTGATCGCACCCAGCGTCGCATTGAGCTCAGCCAGCCGCGTGTGGTCGTGGACCGCATCCGCCATCTCGTGGTGCAGCGTGTTCTCACGAGCATCGAGCTTGGCCAGTTGCTTTTCGATCCGCGCCATCCTCTTGCGGGTTTCCCGCTGTGCCGCGGGGTCACCCGCTGGAGTGGAGGACGAAGGGGGCTGCGCTCCCCCCTTCGCCGTGGTCGAGGTGGCGGCTGCCATCGCACTGGGCCCACCGGTCGATCCCTGGGCGGCCCGCAGGCGCAGGTACTCGTCCACGCCGCCCGGGACGTGCCGCAGGCGGCCGTCGAGGATCGCGTACTGCTGGTCGGTGATCCGCTCGAGCAGGTAACGGTCGTGCGAGATCACGATGAGGGTGCCCGGCCAGGAGTCGAGCAGGTCCTCCATCGCCGCGAGCATGTCGGAGTCGACGTCATTGGTCGGCTCGTCGAGGGCGATGACATTGGGCTCCGCGAGCAGCAGCAGGAGCAGCTGCAGGCGACGCTTCTGGCCACCGGACAGCTCACCGACTCGCGCTGACAGGTGCTCCCTCGCGAAGCCGAGTCGCTCGAGCAGCTGCGCCGGCGTGTGGTCCTTGCCGTCGATCGTGAAGGTCGTCTTGGTCCGGGCGAGCACCTCGCGCACCCGGTC
>JAKDKQ010000163.1 GCA_030453295.1 Janibacter sp. | reverse complement strand
GGCGGCGACCCCGCTGTGGGCCCCGCCCCGCTCGGTGAGGCGATGTGCCGAGTCAGCCGTTGCGGCGGGCGGTGGCCTTGTCGGCCTTATCGGCCTTGGCGGGCTTGGCGGGCTTGGCGGGCTTGCCGGTGATGGGCCAGACCATGATGACCGCGGGGCGCGGC
Source organism: Janibacter sp. (assembly GCA_030453295.1). Lineage (GTDB taxonomy): Bacteria > Actinomycetota > Actinomycetes > Actinomycetales > Dermatophilaceae > Janibacter. The sequence goes on along the minus strand of JAKDKQ010000163.1, from coordinate 5,034 downwards.
TGGGTGTTGCCCGTGTACGGGAAGCGGCTCATCACATTCGTCGTGCTCGCGCCGTCCTCCTCGCCCGGGTGCTGGATCGCCGCGAAGACCACCCGGTCGTCCCACTCGATGAGCGGGCCGCAGCACTCGGAGAACGCCGGCACCGAGAGGAACTGCTGCAGGTGGCCCTTGTGCTCGCCCTCGAGCGGCATGAGGTACATGCCGTCGCAGTGGCCCAGGGCGTTGCCGTCGGTGGAGATCCACAGGTTGCCGGCCGTGTCGAAGGCGACATTGTCCGGGCAGGAGATCGGGCTGACCTGCGACCTGTCGTAGCCGTTGAAGTAGGTCTCCGGGTCGTTGGGGTCGCCGCAGATGAGCACGAGCTTCCAGTCGAAGCCCGTGACCGTGTGGTCGCCGGCGCGGGGGGTCATCTCGAGGACCTGACCGTGCTTGTTGTTGGCGCGCGGGTTGACCTCGTCGAGCTGGGCCGGGGTGCGCTTGGAGTTGTTGGTCAGCGCGGTGTAGACGCGACCGTTGACCGGGTTGACCTCGACGTCCTCGGGGCGGTCCATCTTGGTCGGGCCCACCGTGTCGGCGGCCAGACGGGTGAAGACGAGGACCTCCTCGAGGGTCATGCCGTTGACCGTGGACTGCCCGTCGACGACCAGCGGGAGCCACTCGCCGGTGCCGTCGTGCAGGCCGTCGGCGGATCCATTGCCGGTGAACTTGGCGACGTACAGGTCACCCTCGTCGAGCAGCGTGCGGTTGTTGTCGAGGTTGCCCTCGATGTAGGTGCCCGCCGAGACGAACTTGTACATGTAGTCGAAGCGCTCGTCGTCACCCATGTAGGCGACGACCCGGCCGTCGGCGGCGATGACGACGTTGGCGCCCTCGTGCTTGAAGCGGCCGAGCGCGGAGAGCTTGCGCGGGGCGGCGTCGGGCTCGAAGGGGTTGACCTCGACGATCCAGCCGTGACGGTGGGCCTCGTTGGGCTCCTTGGTCAGGTCGAAGCGCTCGTCGAGTCGGTCCCAGTCGTTCTGGGCCGAGCTGCCACCGGCGAGGCCGTAGCGGGCGGCGGCGGCACCGGCCATGTCGTCGCTCGGGGCGGCCGGCTGCGTGAAGTAGCCGTTGAAGTTCTCCTCGCCGGAGAGGATGGTGCCCCAGGGCGTGGTGCCACCGGCGCAGTTGCCGAAGGTGCCGAGCGGGGTCGTGCCGGCCGGGTCGGCGGAGGTCTTGACGAGGTCGTGGCCGCGGACCGGGCCGACGAGCTCGAAGGGGGTCTCGGCCGTGATGCGGCGGTTGAGCGGGGCAGCCTTGGAGTAGACCCACTTGCTGTTGGGGTTCTTGCGGGTCATCTCCACGACGGTCATGCCGTGGGCGTTCATCGTGATCTGCACCTGGTCGTCGGTCAGCGACGCGGCGTCGGTGTAGCCGTGGAACATCAGCTCGTTGTTGGTGTACTCGTTGTTCACGACGAGCACGGCCTCGTTGGCGCTGCCGGTGCGCAGGACGCCGACGTAGTCGCAGTTGTAGCCCATCTGGCCGGCCTGGGCGGCGGCGGTCTGGTTGTCGAAGTCGAAGGCCGGCGCACCGGCCAGGATCGGGTCGCCCCAGGCGATGATCGGGGCCCACTGGAAGCCCTCGGGGACGACGACCGTGTCGGTGCCGGCCGTGACGGGGTCGATGCCGGTGAAGCCGAAGGGGGCCTTCTTGCCGGGCTTCGGGGCGGCGACGGCGGGCTCGGCGAGGGCGGCGCCCGCGGCGGTCGTCAGACCGGCGAGGGCCGCGGCAGCGCCACCGGCCTTGAGGACCGAGCGACGGGAGGTGGCGACCACGTCGCCGAAGTACTCGTTGTCGGAGGTGTTGGGCACCGGCTTGCTACAGGCGTCGTTGCACTTCCAGATGCACGTGGCGGCCGAGCGGCCACCGTCGCGGTGGCCCGCGGCGAGGGGGAGCCTGGTGCGGTCGTTACGGGGTGGTGTCATGTCGTTCTTCCTCCGAGGGGCCCGCGTGCGGGCGGTGTGGCGCAAGGGACCTTCGCAACGTAGGGAGGGGAGGCTCACGCCGGGCGGCATCCAGATGACGATGAGGTGACGCCCGGTCGAACACCGATCAGATGACCCACGAGTAACGTGGACAGCGTGACCAGAGCCGATGAGTGGGACCGGGCGACGAAGGGGAGGTCCGCCCCCTTCGCCGTGGTGGACCTCGACGCCTTTGACGCCAATGCCGCGGACCTCGTGAGGAGGGCCGGCGGCCTCCCGATCCGGGTGGCCAGCAAGTCCATCCGGGTGCGGCACCTGCTCGAGCGGACGCTGGCGCACGGGGGCTACGCGGGTGTGATGGCCTACTCGTTGCCCGAGGCGCTCTGGCTCGTCGGGCAGGGAGTGCGCGATGTCTTCGTCGCCTACCCGACGACCGACCGCGAGGCCCTCGTCGCCCTCGCGCAGGACGAGCTCGCGCTGGAGCAGGTCAGCATCGCGGTCGACTCCGTCGAGCACGTGGACGCGCTGCGGCGGTGGCTGCCCGCGGGTGCGCCCGTGCGGGTGGTCGTCGACATCGACGCCTCCCTGCGCATCGGTCCGGCGCACCTGGGCGTGCGCCGCAGCCCGACCCGGTCCCCGCGGCGAGCAGCGAGTGTGGCCAAGGCTGCTCGCGACGCGAGCCTGCGGGTCGTCGGCCTGATGTTCTACGACGCCCAGATCGCCGGGCTGCCGGACAGCTCGCCGGTCATCCGACGGGTCAAGGCGCGCAGCGATGCCTCGCTGCGCCGGCGCCGCACTGCGGTGCGCTCGGCCGTCGAGGAGGTCGTCGGACCGCTGGAGATCGTCAACGGAGGCGGGACCGGATCCCTGCACCTCACCGGGCAGGACCCCACCCTCACCGAGCTGGCGGCCGGCTCGGGACTGGTCGGGCCCACCCTCTTCGACGGGTACGACGACTTCAGGCCGCAGCCGGCCGTCGCCTTCGCGCTGCCCGTCGTGCGCCGACCGGCGCGCGACATCGTCACCTGCTTCTCGGGTGGCTACATCGCCTCAGGGCCGGCGGGCGACAGCCGCGTGCCCACGGTCCACCACCCCGAGGGGCTGCGGATGATCGGCGCCGAGGGTGCGGGCGAGGTGCAGACTCCCTTGCGGGGCAAGGCTGCTCGTGACCTGGCCATCGGTGATCGGGTGTGGTTCCGTCATGCCAAGGCGGGTGAGCTCGCCGAGCGCTTCGACGAGTACGTCGTCATCAGCGGGGACGAGATCGTCGACGTGGTGCCGACCTATCGCGGTGAAGGCACAAACTTCGGTTGAGTCAGGAACGCAGCAGCTCGAGGATCTGATCGGCCTTGGTGTCGAGCCCGTCGACCTTCTGCTCCAGTCCGTCGAACCGCGTCTGGAGTCCCTCGACCGTGGAGGTCAGCTCGCGGACATCAGCATCGAGCTCGGCGAAGCGGTTGGTGTGCCGCATCTGGGTGGACTGGACGGTGCTGATCATCTCGTAGATCGCCTGGACGTCGTTGTCGAGCTGTCGGACCTTGTGACTGACGTCGGCGGAGGAGGGCATGCCTCCACCATACGGCTGTGCCGGGCGTTCGGACAGCCGTCGCGTGGACCTGTGGACAGTCGTGCTCACGAGCCACGCCCACCGCAGGTGACTGGTCGGTAACATGGTGATCGACACGGAGGAGGGCAGAGATGATCTGGACGAACTGGGCGGGCAATGTCTCCGACGAGGCGCAGGTGCAGCGGCCTCGTACCCTCGAGGCGGTGGCTGAGCTGGTCCGCTCCGCGGCGGACGACGGGCGGCGTGTCCGCCCCGTCGGCAGCGGTCACTCCTTCACGGCGATCGCCCAGGCCGATGACCTGCGGCTGGACCTGGCGCACCTGAGCGGGATCGTCTCTGCCGACCGGGGGACCGGTCGCGTGCGCGTGCTGGCGGGGACCCCCCTTCGTGTCCTGAACCAGGCCCTCGACCTGCTCGGTCTGGCGATGCCCAACCTCGGTGACATCGATGCCCAGACGGTCGCCGGTGCGACGTCGACCGGCACCCACGGGACAGGCGTGGCGCTCGCTGGCCTCTCTGCGGGTATTGCCGGTCTGCGGCTCGTCACGGCCGACGGCAGCCAGCGGTGGGTCGACGAGAGCGACCCTGAGCTCTTCGGCGCGGCACGGGTGGGCCTCGGCGCGCTCGGTGTCATCACCGAGGTCGAGCTGGCGTGCATCCCCGCCTACCGGCTGCGCGCGGTGGAGCGGCCGGACTCGCTGGACGAGGTGCTGCCGCGCATCCAGGAGCACTTCGACGCGCACCGGCACTTCGAGATGTACTGGTTCCCCGGGACCCGCCGCGTGCAGACCAAGGCCAACGACCTCGTCGCCGACGACGTGCACGAACCGCTCGCGCCGTGGCGGCGGCGGTTGGACGACGAGCTGCTGTCCAACACGGTCTTCGGTGCCGCCAACCGGCTGCTGACCAGGACGCCGCGAGCAGTGTTGCCCTTCAACGCGATCGCAGCACGGGCACTCACCGAGCGGTCCTACACGGCGCCCTCCCACGAGGTCTTCGTGACACCTCGCACGGTGCGCTTCGTCGAGTCCGAGTACGCCGTGCCGCGCGAGGCGGTGGCCGATGTGCTCACCGACCTCGTCGCGTGGGTGGAGCGTCGCCGCGAGCCGATCAGCTTCCCTGTGGAGGTGCGCGTCGCCGCCCCCGACGACATGTGGCTGTCGACCGGTTACGAGCGTGCCAATGCCTACATCGCCGTGCACCAGTACCACCGTGGGGACCACCGGGCCTACTTCGCGGCCTTCGAGGAGATCGTCGCCGCGCACGCCGGCCGGCCGCACTGGGGCAAGCTGCACACGCTCGATGCCGAGCAGCTCGCCGGGCTGTACCCACGCCACGGCGACTTCGTCGCCCTGCGTGACCGGTTGGACCCTCAGCGGGTCCTGACCAACGACTACCTCGACCGCGTCCTCGGCCCCTGAGAGCCGCATTTCCTTAAGGTCGTACGCCCAAGGAGGCGCACGACCTTAAGGAGATGCGCAGTGGGTGCGTACGACCTTAAGG
>JAKDKQ010000162.1 GCA_030453295.1 Janibacter sp. | reverse complement strand
TCGTGCGACCCGCCGGGCGCCGCGGCATCGGGCAGGTCCGCGACGCCGTGGACATCGGCCATCGTCAGCGAGTCCCATCGGTGCTGCCACGCGCCACCCGGGCCCTCGTTGGCGTCGAGCACGACGTGCCCGATCCCGAGGCGCCGTAGGTGGAAGGAGGTGGACAGCCCTGCCTGCCCGGCGCCGATGACGATCGAGTCGAGAGCCTCCACGGTGGGTGCAACGCCGACGCGTCCGGACTCCATCCCGGCTGGGAGACTGTCGCCATGACTGTGAATGACGCCGGCAGGGTCGATCGGCTGCCGCGGACCGGGATCGGTGTCGACGTCCATGCCTTCGCTGCAGCCGACTCGGGGCGTGAGCTCTGGGTCGGCGGCCTGCTCTGGCCCGACGAGGTCGGCCTCGAGGGGCACTCGGATGCCGACGTCGCCTGCCACGCCGCCTGCGACGCGCTCTTCGCCGCGGCGGGGATCGGTGACCTGGGGCAGCACTTCGGGACCGGTCGGCCGGAGCTCGCCGGCGCCTCGGGGGTCACCCTGCTCACCGAGGCCGCCCGGCTGGTGCGCGAGGCCGGCTACGAGATCGGCAACATCGCGGTGCAAGTCATCGGCAACCGACCGAAGATCGGGACCCGGCGTGATGAGGCCCAGCAGGTGATGTCCAGCGCGTGCGGTGCCCCCGTCAGCGTCAGCGGGACGACGACCGACGGGCTGGGTCTGACGGGTCGGGGTGAGGGCGCGGCCGCGATCGCCACCGCCCTCGTCGTGGCCGACTGAGCGTCAGAGCAGCGCGGCGAAGGCCTGCGCCACCGGGCGCCAGGTCGCGTCCACCTGCGGCTGCGCGTCCGCGACCGCACCGAGGACTGCCGGCAGGTCGAGGTCGGCGACGGCCGGGGTCCCCGAGTCCTTGACCGCCCAGCCGGTGACGATGGTCAGGTCGGCCTCGGGGTGACCCTGCACGCCCCAGACGGTCGGGGCCAGCCGGGCCAGGAGCAGGTCGCCGCGTTCGTTGTCGGCCAGGCGCACCGCGCCCTCGGGCAGGCGGGTCACGACATCGTTGTTCCACTGGGCGACCGGGCCGTCAGCCGCCGCGGCGAAGAGTGCGTCCTGTGCCAGCTCTGAGGTGGCAGACACGGTGAGGACACCGACGGTCCGGCCCGCAGGGTTGACCGCGACCTCGCCGCCGAGGGCGACCGAGGCCAGCTGATGACCCAGGCAGATCCCGAGGGTGGGGGTCGCCCCCTTCGCCGCGGTGCGGATGAGCTCACGGACCGCCGGCAGCCACGGGGCCACCTCGTCGTCGCGGCAACTCATCTCGCCCCCGAGGACGAGCATCCCGTGGTGGCCCGAGAGGTCGTCGGGGAGCGTGTCGCCGGCATAGGGCCGACGCACGTCGAGCTCGACACCGGCCTCCGTCAGCCACTGGCCGACCCGGCCGGGAGGGCAGGACTCCTGGTGCTGGAGGACGAGGAGGCTCATCGGGTCACCGTCTGTCCGCGGCGACCGGAGATCGCGCCTGCGCCGAGCAGTCCGAGCCCGAGGACCTGCAGGATCAGGCTGGGAACGGAGGCGATCCAGTAGTAGCGATAGCCGTTGTCGAGGTAGCCGAGGAAGAAGGTGCCGACGGTGCTGACGAGCTGACTCAGGATCAGCACGGCGACACCGCCGAGGGCGAGCTTCCACCACAGGCCGGCGTCACGACGCATCGCCACGACGATGCCGATGACGACGAGGGTGATGAACACCGGCAGTGACTGCGTCAGCTGTGCGAAGAGGTAGGTGAGTTGGTGGTCGAAGCCCATGAGCCAAGACCCTATGCGCAACCGGGGCTGTCCTCCCTTCGCCTCGTGGGGCACGATGGACACCAGACAGTGCACCGGGCCGGCCGGCCCACCACCGAAGGGAGTCGCGTCGTGTCGCAGACCGTCAAGGCAGTCATCGCTCGCTCGAAGGGGGCCGATGTCGAGGTCGTCGACATCGTCGTCCCCGACCCGGGGCCGGGGGAGGCCGTCGTCCAGGTGCACTCCTGCGGGGTCTGCCACACCGACCTGCACTACCGCGAGGGCGGGATCAACGACGAGTTCCCCTTCCTCCTCGGGCACGAGGCGGCCGGTGTCGTCGAGTCCGTCGGCGAGGGCGTCACCGATGTCGAGCCCGGCGACTTCGTCATCCTCAACTGGCGGGCCGTGTGCGGCCAGTGCCGCGCCTGCCTGAAGGGCAAGCCGCAGTACTGCTTCGACACGCACAACGCCACGCAGAAGATGACCCTCGCCGACACCGGCGAGGAGCTGACCCCGGCCCTGGGCATCGGGGCCTTCGCGGAGAAGACGCTCGTCGCCGCCGGTCAGTGCACCAAGGTCGACGGCGAGGCCGACGCGGCCGCCGTGGGCCTGCTGGGCTGCGGCGTCATGGCCGGCTTCGGCGCTGCGGTCAACACCGGTGAGATCACCCGCGGCGAGTCGATCGCCGTCATCGGCTGCGGTGGCGTCGGCAACGCCGCCATCGCGGGGGCCAAGGTCGCCGGCGCGACGACGATCATCGCCGTCGACCGCGACCAGCGGAAGCTCGAGATCGCCAAGGGCTTCGGCGCCACGCACACCGTCGACGCCAGCAGCGAGGACACCGTCGAGCGCATCCGTGAGCTCACCGGCGGCTTCGGCGCGGACGTCGTCGTCGAGGCGGTCGGCCTGCCCGAGACCTACGAGCAGGCCTTCTACGCAAGGGATCTCGCTGGTCGGGTCGTCCTCGTCGGCGTCCCCACGCCGGACAAGGAGGTCACCCTGCCGATGATCGAGATCTTCGGTCGCGGCGGTGCCCTGAAGTCCAGCTGGTACGGCGACTGCCTGCCCAGCCGCGACTTCCCGATGCTCGTCGACCTCTACCGTCAGGGACGCTTCGACCTCGACGCCTTCGTCACGGAGCGGATCGGCCTGGGTGACATCGAGTCGGCCTTCGACAAGATGCACTCCGGTGACGTGCTGCGATCGGTCGTGGTCCTGTGACCGCGCGCATCGACACGGTCATCACGTCCGGCACCTTCGAGCTCGACGGTGGCTCGTGGGCGGTCGACAACAACGTGTGGGTCGTCGGTGACGACAGCGAGTGCATCGTCATCGACGCCGGCCACGAGGCCGCCCCGATCCTCGAGGCGATCGGCGGGCGCACGCTGCTCGCGGTGGTGAGCACCCACGCCCACAACGACCACGTCAACGCCGCCGCCGAGGTCGCCGACGCCACGCAGGCCCCGATCTGGCTGCACCCCGACGAGGCCCCGCTGTGGCAGATGACCTACCCGGACCGTGCCCCCGACGGCGCGCTCGCCGACGGGCAGGTCATCACGGTCGCCGGCACCGACCTGCACGTGCTGCACACACCGGGGCACGCTCCGGGCGCCTGCTGCCTGCACGCTCCCGAGCTGGGTGTCGTCTTCTCCGGGGACACCCTCTTCAACGGCGGGCCGGGTGCGACCGGGCGGTCGTACTCCGACTACCCGACGATCGTGGAGTCGATCAGCGACAAGCTGCTGACCCTCCCTTCGCAGACGCGGGTGCTCACCGGGCACGGGCCCGAGACCACCATCGCGGCCGAGGCTGCGCTCCGGGGGGAGTGGGTCGACCCCGGGTCCTGAGCGGTGCCACCGCCAGCGTGGCCTCACGACAGGCGGGGGGAGTCAGCCGCGAGGACGTCGACCTCGAAGACCACGTGCACGGGTGATGTCGTCATGGTCCGAGCATGACGGACTCCACGCCGGGATGGCAGCCGGTGACGGATGGCCCGTTAGCCTTGACCCCGTGACCCTGCAGCTCTTTGACACCGCCACACGCGCCCAGCGTGACTTCGTCCCCGTGACCCCCGGCCGGGTGGGGATGTACATCTGTGGGCTCACCACCCAGGGCGCGCCGCACATCGGGCACCTGCGGTTCGCCGTGTCCTTCGACGTGCTGCGGCGTTGGCTCACGCGTGGCCACGGCTACGACGTCACCCTCGTGCGCAATGTGACCGACATCGACGACAAGATCCTGCGCAAGGCCGATGAGTCCGACGAGGAGTGGTGGGCGCTCAGCTACCGCAACGAGCGCTACACGACGCAGGCGCTCGACCTGCTCGGTGTGCTGCCGCCCAGCTACGAGCCGCGCGCGACCGGCCACATCACCGAGATGGTCGACCTCGTCGAGACGCTCGTCGAGCGGGGCCACGCCTACGCGGCGGCCGACGGCAGCGGCGATGTCTACTTCGACGTCAAGAGCTGGGCCGACTACGGGGAGCTGTCCAACCAGGGCCTGGACGACATGGTCGCCGCTGATGACGCCGACCCTCGTGGTAAGCGCGACCCCCGCGACTTCGCCCTGTGGAAGGGCCGCAAGCCCGAGGAGCCTGCGACTGCCAACTGGCCCACCCCCTACGGCGAGGGCCGCCCCGGCTGGCACCTCGAGTGCTCCGCGATGGCCCGCAAGTACCTCGGCGACACCTTCGACATCCACGGCGGCGGCATCGACCTGCGCTTCCCCCACCACGAAAACGAGCAGGCCCAGTCCCGCGCGGCCGGGCTCGGCTTCGCCGGCTACTGGCTGCACAACGGCTGGGTGACGGTCAAGGGCGAAAAGATGGGCAAGTCCCTCGGCAATGCCCTCGAGGTCCAGCACCTCGTGCAGGAGCACGACCCGCTGACCGTGCGCTACTTCCTCACCGCGGCCCACTACCGCTCGATGATCGAGTACCACCCCGGCTCCCTCGAGGAGGCCGGCGCCGCGGTCGAGCGGATCGAGGGCTTCCTACGTCGCGCGCTGCCGGGTCAGGGTGCCGTCGAGGCCGACCCGAGCGTCGAGCTGCCCGCTGCCTTCGCCGCGTCCATGGATGACGATCTCGGTGTCGCGGGGGCGCTCGCCGTCATCCACGAGACCGTCCGGGAGGGCAACACCGCCCTGGACGAAGGGGGCCGGGACGAGGCTGCCGAGATCGCCGCGACGGTCATCGCCATGACCGATGTCCTCGGCATCAACCCCCTGTCCGCGACGTGGGGTGGAGCCGGTGGCAGTCGTGAGGACGAGCTCACCCAGGCCCTCGACGCCCTCGTCCAGCTCCAGGTCGAGTCGCGCGCCAAGGCTCGTGCCGCGCGCGACTTCGAGACCGCAGACCAGATCCGTGACGCACTCGTCGCCGCGGGAATCACCATCGAGGACACGCCGCGCGGTGCGCGGTGGAGCCTC
>JAKDKQ010000161.1 GCA_030453295.1 Janibacter sp. | reverse complement strand
GGGTCAGGAGCGGACCATGTCCTGCTTGCCGCTGCCGAGGACGGTGAGCGGGAGCAGGGTCCGGTCCGTGGGGCCGATCTCGATGTCGGTGCCCATCTGCGGGCAGACGCCGCAGTCGAAGCAGGGCGTCCACCGGCAGTCGTCGACCTCGGTCTCGTCGAGCGCGTCGAGCCAGTCCTGCCACAGCCACTCCTTGTCGAGGCCGGAGTCGATGTGGTCCCAGGGCAGGACCTCCGACTCCTCGCGCTCGCGGGTGGTGAACCAGGCGACGTCGACACCCGTGCCCTCGAGGGCCGTCTCGGCCGCGGCCATCCAGCGGTCGTAGGAGAAGTGCTCGCTCCACCCGTCGAAGCGGCCCCCGTCGCGCCACACCTGCTCGATGACCCGGCCGACCCGGCGGTCACCGCGGGAGAGCAAGCCCTCGACGATGCCGGGCTTGCCATCGTGGTAGCGGAACCCGATCGAGCGCCCGTAGCGCTTGTCGGACCGGATGGCGTCACGCAGCTTGTACAGCCGCGCGTCGGTCTCTTCCGGGCCCAGCTGCGCGGCCCACTGGAAGGGGGTGTGCGGCTTGGGGATGAAGCCACCGATGGACACGGTGCACCGGATGTCGTTGTGGCCGGCCACCTCGCGTCCGGTCTCGATGACCCGCTTGGCCACCTCGGCGATCTGCAGGACGTCCTCGTCGGTCTCCGTGGGCAGGCCGCACATGAAGTACAGCTTGACCTGCCGCCACCCGGCGCCGTAGGCGGCCGCGACGGTGCGGATGAGGTCCTCCTCGGTCACCATCTTGTTGATGACCTTGCGGATGCGCTCGGACCCGCCCTCGGGCGCGAAGGTGAGACCGCTGCGTCGACCGTTGCGGGTCAGCTCGTTGGCCAGGTCGATGTTGAAGGCATCGACGCGGGTGCTCGGCAGGGACAGCCCGGTGTTGGTGCCCTCGTAGCGGTCGGCCAGCCCCTTGGCGATGTCACCGATCTCGGTGTGGTCGGCGCTGCTCAGGGAGAGCAGTCCCACCTCCTCGAAGCCGGTGGCCTGCAGGCTCGCCTCGACCATCTCGCCGATGCCGGTGATCGAGCGCTCCCGCACCGGACGGGTGATCATGCCTGCCTGGCAGAAGCGGCAGCCGCGGGTGCACCCGCGGAAGATCTCGACGCTCGCGCGCTCGTGGACGGTCTCGGCGAGCGGGACGAGCGGCTTCTTGGGGTAGGGCCACGCGTCGAGGTCCATCACCGTGTGCTTGTCGACGCGCCACGGGACACCGGACTCGGCGGGCGCGACACGCTGGATGCGGCCGTCGGGCAGGTAGTCCACGTCGTAGAACGCCGGCACGTAGACCCCGCCGGTGGCGGCCAGTCGGCGCAGGACCTCGACCCGGCCTCCGGGGCGTCCCTGTGCCTTCCACTGGCTGATGATGTCGGTCGCCGCGAGGACGGCCTCCTCGCCATCACCGACGATGGCCGCGTCGACGAAGTCGGCGACCGGCTCGGGGTTGAAGGAGGCATGCCCGCCCATGATGACGAGAGGGTGCTCATCAGTGCGCTCGTCGGCATGCAGCGGGATGCCGGCCAGGTCGAGCGCGGTGAGCATGTTGGTGTAGCCGAGCTCGGTCGAAAAGCTCAGCCCGAAGACGTCGAAGTCGCCGATCGGTCGGTGCGCGTCGACGGTGAACTGCGGCAGGTCGTGCTCGCGGAGCAGGGCCTCCATGTCGGGCCAGACGGCGAAGGAACGCTCAGCGAGAGCATCGGGGCGCTCGTTGAGCACCTCGTAGAGGATCATGACGCCCTGGTTGACGGCGCCGATCTCGTACGCGTCGGGGTACATCAGTGCCCACCGCACGGTCAGCTCGTCGCCGTCCGGGCCGAAGCCGCCGACGTTCCAGTCCTTGACGGTGGAGTTGAGCTCGCCCCCGACGTACTGGATGGGCTTGCTCACCTTGTCGAGCAATGGCTCGAGGGCGCTGAAGATCGACTCACCGGACATGGGTCAAGGGTACGGGGGTCGAGAACCTCGCCCAAACAACTGCACATGTCCGTGGGTCCGGACGAGGTCGGGGCACCCCCGACCTCGTCCGTCCCCTGCGACGCCCGTCAGCTCGGGTACATCTCCTCGATGTCGCCCTTGAACTTGTCGGCGACGACCTTGCGGCGCATCTTCAGGCTGGGCGTGAGCTCGCCCTCCTCGACCGTGAGGTCGCGACCGAGGATGTGGAACTTCTTGATCTGCTCGTGCCGGTTGAGGCCGGCGTTGAGCTCGTCGACGTAGGACTGGACCATCTCGCGCGCCTGCATCGAGGAGACGATCTCGGTGTAGCTCGCACCGGGGAGGCCGTTGGCCTCGGCCCACGGCTTGATGGCCTCCTCGTCGAGGGTGACCAGCGCCGTGACGAACTGGCGGCTCTCGCCGTGGACGAGGAACTGACCGACGTAGGGACACAGGCCCTTGAAGGTTGACTCGATGAGCGAGGGCGCGACGTACTTGCCGTTGCTCGTCTTGAAGAGGTCCTTCTTGCGGTCGGTGATCTTGAGGAAGCCGTCGGCGTCGATCTCGCCGATGTCGCCGGAGTGGAACCAGCCCTCCTCGGTGAGCACCTCGGCGGTCGCCTCGGGGTTGTTGTGGTACCCCTCCATGACGTGCTCACCGCGGATGAGGATCTCGCCGTCCTCGGCGATCGTGATCTCCGTCTGGGGGGTGGGCCACCCGACGGTGCCGACGCGCAGGGCGTACGGGCGGTTGACCGTCGCGGCCGCCGACGTCTCGGTCAGGCCGTAGCCCTCGAGGATCGGCAGACCGGCGCCGTTGAACCAGTGGGCGATGTCCTGATTGAGCGCGGCCGAGCCGGAGATGAAGAAGCGCACCCGGCCACCGAAGCGGTCGCGCACCTTGGCGAAGACGAGCTTGTCGGCGACCTTGTGCTTCAGGCCCAGCAGGAGGCCGGGCTTGCGGTTGTCGGACAGCGCCCGGGAGTAGTCGCGGCTGGCAGCGGAGGCGAAGTTGAAGATCTTGGCCTTGGCGCCGCCCTCCTCCTCCATGCCCAGCGAGATCTTGCCGTAGACCTTTTCGAAGATGCGCGGCGCCGCGGCCATGAAGGTCGGGCGGACCTCGCCGAGGTTGTCGACGATCTTGTCGATGCGTCCGTCGATGGCGGTCTGCATGCCGACGTCCGCGGCGATGAGCAGCAGGACCTTGGCGAAGACGTGGGACAGCGGGAGCCAGAGGTAGTGGACGTCCTCGGGGGTGAGCATGTCGGTCGCCCTGATCGCCGCACCCTGGTAGGTCCAGGTGGCGTGGCGCAGCCGCACACCCTTGGGCCGACCCGTCGTGCCCGACGTGTAGATGATCGTCGCGAGGGAGTCCGGCCCCGTGCCGTCGATGCGGGCGTCGACGATGCCCGGCTCGGAGGCGATGGCGGCGGCGCCGCGTGCCTCGAGGTCCTCGAGGGAGATCACCCAGTCGTCCAGGTCGACGCCGTCGGTGTCGATCGCCACCACGTGGAGCACACCGGGGATCGCGTCACGGACCTCGCGCAGCTTGTCGACCTGCTCGGCGTCCTCGGCGATGACGACCTTGGACCCGGAGTTGTCGGTGATGAAGGCGACGTCGTCGCTGATGGACGTCGGGTAGATCGTCGTGGTCGCGGCGCCGGCCGCCATGATCGCGTAGTCCGCGAGCACCCACTCGATCCGGGTGCTGGAGGCCAGCGCGACACGGTCCTCGGGCTGGACCCCCAGGTCGACGAGGCCGGCCGCGAGGGTCCACACCCGCTCACCCAGCTGGGCCCAGGTCAGCTCGTCCCACGCGATGCCGGACGGGTAGGAGTAGGCGATGTTGTCGGGGGTGTCGGCGACGCGCTGACGCAGCAGATGGCCCACCGATGGGGCCCTGTTGTCGAAGACGCTGGCGTCGAAGACCTCGTCGGAGGCACGGGTGGGACGGGGATCGGACACTGAGAGTCCACTCCTTCGTGGGCTGTGGGTGATGGGCGCATCATCTCCCACGCAGCACCCACCTGTCACCGCCCCGTCCACAAGGTGACCGATTGGTAATCAGCGCGGCTCTCTCCGGCGCGCTGGTGGGCGGGTCACGGCGATGACGACACCGACGGCCACCCAGCAGGCGAACATCGAGGAGCCGCCGTAGGACAGGAAGGGCAGCGGGAGGCCCGTGACCGGCAGCAGACCGAGGTTCATGCCGATGTTCTCCACCGACTGCACCGCGAACCAGGCCGCCACGGCCCAGCAGACGAGCCGGACGAAGGGGTCCTCGGTGCGGGTCCCGGCCAGCGCGATGCGGGCGACGAGGAGCCCGAGCAGCACCACGATGAAGGCGGCCCCCACGAAGCCCAGCTCCTCCCCGGCCGCGGAAAAGACGAAGTCGGTCTCCTGGAAGGGGATGGCACCCGAGCTGGTCAGTTCCCCGGAGTGCAGGCCCTGGCCGCCCCACCCTCCCCCGGCGATGGCGCGGCGCACCTGCTGGGTCTGGTAGCCGATGCCCAGCGGGTCGGCGGTCGGGTCGAGGAAGGCGGTGAGCCGATCGCGCTGGTAGCCACTGAGCAGCGGGGTCGTGAAGGCAGCCGTCACGGCCGCGACGCCAGCCAGTGCCACGCCGACGAGCCACGGCCACGAGGCACCCGAGACGACGAGGACGCCCAGCGCCAGGGCGACCAGCACGAGCGCGGAGCCCAGGTCGGGCTGGGCCATGACGAGCAGGACCGGCACCCCGGTGACGATGCCAGCGAGGAGGATCTCGCGCGGTCGGGGGCGCTGGCGCCGCTCGGCCGCCGGCGCCAGGAGCATCGGCAGCGCCACGCAGAGACCGACCTTGGCCAGCTCGCTCGGCTGGACCGAGAAGCCCCCCGGCAGCTGGATCCACGAGCGGGATCCATTGATCTCGGACCCGAGCGGTGTGAGGACGAGCGCCAGCCCGAGGACCCCGGCGAGATAGACGAAGGGGGCGAGCGTGCGCAGCACCGACCGGTCCAGTCGGACGATGAGCAACGCCAGGACCACCCCGATGCCGAGGTTGAGCAGGTGCCGCACGAGATAGGCCGACCCGAAGTCGCCACGGGTCGCGGAGTGGACGAGCAGTGCGCCGAGCCCGGAGGCCATGAGGGCTGCCGCGATCAGCACGAGGTCCGAGCGCAGCAGCCGCCGCGCCAACCCCCCTTCCCTGCGCACGACCTTAAGGTCGTGCGGTCGGCGGGAGGCCGAGGA
>JAKDKQ010000012.1 GCA_030453295.1 Janibacter sp. | reverse complement strand
ATGCGCATCGCCTTCCGCACCGGAGGCACCGTCGGCATGTTCACCGTCGGGCTCGGGCTGATCGGTGCCGCGGTCGTCGTCCTCGTCTACCGGGGAGACGCACCCAAGGTGCTCGAGGGATTCGGTTTCGGCGCAGCGCTGCTCGCGATGTTCATGCGCGTCGGTGGGGGCATCTTCACCAAGGCCGCCGACGTCGGCGCCGACCTCGTGGGCAAGGTCGAGGCCGGGATCCCCGAGGACGACCCCCGCAATGCGGCGACCATCGCCGACAACGTGGGCGACAACGTCGGCGACTGCGCGGGCATGGCCGCTGACCTCTTCGAGTCCTACGCCGTCATGCTCGTCGCGGCGCTCATCCTCGGCTCCGCAGCCTTCGGCGCCTACGGGCTGGTCTTCCCCCTCCTCATCCCCGCCATCGGGGCGGTGACCGCGATGATCGGCATCTTCATCACCAAAGCCCGCGCGGGCGAGTCAGCGCTCGACGCCATCAACCGGGGCTTCTACGTCTCGGCAGTCATCTCGGCCGTGCTGTGCGCTGCCGCGGCCTACCTGTACCTGCCCGGCGCCTACGCCGACCTCGGCTCCACGGACGAGGCCGTCACCCAGCTCGTCGGCGACCCGCGTCGAGCGGCGCTCCTCGCGGTGATCCTCGGGATCGTCCTCGCTGCGGTCATCCTGCGGATGACCGGCTACTACACCGGCACCGACAAGCGGCCGACGATGGACGTCGCGCGCACCACCGAGACCGGGGCGGCCACCGTGATCCTCTCCGGCATCAGCCTCGGCCTCGAGTCGGCGGTCTACAAGGTCGTGACGATCGCCGTCGTCATCTACCTCGCCTTCCTCCTCGGCGGCTCGTCCGTGGTCCTCGGCCTCTTCTTCATCGCGCTGGCGGGCTGTGGGTTGCTGACCACGGTCGGTGTCATCGTCGCGATGGACACCTTCGGCCCCGTCTCCGACAACGCCCAGGGCATCGCCGAGATGTCCGGCGATGTCGACGAGGAGGCAGCGCAGATCCTCACCGAGCTCGACGCCGTCGGCAACACGACCAAGGCGATCACCAAGGGCATCGCCATCGCCACGGCGGTGCTCGCCGCCACCGCGCTCTTCGGCAGCTACACCGATGCCTGGCGCTCGGCCCTCGCCGGGATCGGTGAGGGCGCGATCAGCCCGCAACGGATCGCCGACCTCGAGCTCATGGTCAACACCCAGATCGTCTCGCCCGGTGTCCTCGTCGGCGTGCTCCTCGGCGGCGCGGTCGTCTTCCTCTTCTCCGGTCTGGCGATCAATGCCGTCACCGTCGCCGCCGGGTCGATCGTCCACGAGGTCCGTCGCCAGTTCCGCGAGCACCCCGGGATCATGGCGGGCACGGAAAAGCCCGAGTACGCGCGCGTCGTCGACATCTGCACCCGTGACTCCCTGAGCAAGCTCGCGACGCCCGGCCTGCTCGCGGCCCTGACGCCGATCATCGTCGGCTTCGGGCTGGGCATCGGGGCGCTCGCGGGCTTCCTCGCCGGAGCCATCGCGTGCGGTGCGCTCATGGCCGTCTTCCTCGCCAACTCCGGTGGGGCGTGGGACAACGCGAAGAAGATCGTCGAGGACGGCAACCACGGGGGCAAGGGCTCGGCCGGGCACGAGGCCGCGATCATCGGCGACACCGTCGGCGACCCCTTCAAGGACACGGCCGGTCCGGCCATCAACCCGCTGATCAAGGTGATGAACCTCGTCGCCGTCCTCATCGCGCCGGCCATCATCACCCTCTACCTCGGGGACAGCACCGACCAGCTGATCCGCTGGGGCATCGCTCTCACGGCACTGTTCGTCATCGTCGTCGCCCTGGTCATCACCAAGCGTGACGACGTGGCGATGACCGATGTGGAGAGCGAGCCGGCCGTCGACCGGTCCTGATGCGCACGACCTTAAGGAAATGCGCATCGGGGGACGCACGACAACGCACGACAACGCACGACAACGCACGACCTCAAGGACGTGTGCGTCGGGGGCGCACGACCTTAAGGAAATGCGAAGGTCTGGGCTCGGACTAGGCTCGCCTGCGTGACCTCCACAGCGACCCCGCGCACCGACCCAGCCCTGCTCGACTCCCTCCGGCAGGACCTCGCGCACGCTCCCTTCGGCGTCGATGACGTCCGGGAGCGGCTCGGTGACCTGGCCACCCACGCACTCGGTCGCGAGCAGACGCTCCCGGCCCGACGCGCGGTCGCCGGAGCCCGGGATCCGCTCGGAGTGCTCATCGGGTGCTTCGGGCTCGGGCTGCCCACGGCCGCAGACGATCTCGCGAGAGCATTGCCTCGCACCGGTGTCACCGGCGCGGTCTCGCTCGGCATCGTCGAGCCCCACGGGGCCCACGTCGTCGCGACGTGCGACCTGCGTCCCTACGGCGACGACCAGGGGCGCTCGTGGTGGGTGGCCTCGGACCCGACCGACCACACCCGGACCGGGCCGCTGCCTGTCGACCACGTCCTCGGCATCGGTGGGGCCTCCTCGACCCTCGCCTCGTGGACCCCACGCACCCGCGTGGCTCGGGCCCTCGACGTCGGCACCGGCTGCGGAGTCCAGGCGCTGCACCTGTCCGGCCACGCCGAGGCGGTCGTCGCCACCGACCTGTCGCGACGCGCGCTGGGCTACGCGGGCTTCAACGCAGCGCTCAACCAGGCCGACTGGGACCTGCGCGAGGGCTCCTTCCTCGAACCGGTCGCTGGCGAGTCCTTCGACCTCATCGTGAGCAATCCCCCCTTCGTCATCACACCGCGGACCGCGGGCGTGCCGCTCTACGAGTACCGCGACGGCGGCGCTGCGGGTGACGCCGTCGTCGAGGCGCTGACCAAGGGGGTCGGCGCCCACCTCGCTCCCGGCGGCGTGGCCCAGCTCCTCGGCAACTGGGAGACCGCGGCCGGGCAGGACTGGCGTGAGCGACTGGGGGAGTGGGTCGCGGCCAGCGGGCTCGACGCCTGGGTCGTGCAGCGCGATGTGCAGGACCCGGCGGAGTACGCGGAGCTGTGGTCCCGCGACGGCGGCCACCTGCCCGGGACCAGTGAGCACGAGGCGCTCGTCGGCGCCTGGCTCGACGACTTCGCGGCGCGCGGCGTCGAGCAGATCGGCTTCGGCATCATCACGCTGCACAAGCCGACGACGCAGCGCACCCCCTTCGTCGACCTCGTCGAGCTCACCGGGCCGGTGGCCTCCCCGATGGGACCGACCATCGCTGCGGGTCTCGTCGCGCGGGACCGCCTCGCGGGGCTCGACGACGACGCGCTGCTCGACACCGCGTGGCGCTGCGCGGACGACGTGACGACCGAGACCCATGCAGCACCGGGCGCCACTGACCCCCATGTCATCGTCCTGCGCCAGGGTGGGGGGCTGGCCCGCTCCATCCGCCTCGACACGCTGGACGCTGCGCTGGTCTCGGTGAGCGACGGTGAGCTCACTGCGCGCCAGTCGCTCACGGCCATCTCGGCGCTGCTCGACCTGCCGACCGGGGAGTCGCTCGCGGCAGGTGCCGCTCTCGTGCGGCGACTGGCCGCGGACGGTCTGCTGCTCCCGGGGTGAGACGACGAAGGGCGGCCGGAGACCCAGCCGCCCTGCGTCAACAGACCCGAGATGCTCGGGCCGATGAGGTCATGCCCCCATGGAGATCTTCCACGCGTCGTCGGCCTTGATCAGCTTCACGTCGCTCTCCTCGCCCTTGCCGTTCTTGACCTTGACGGTCGCGGTCTTCTCGTCCTCGGCGACCTCGGAGGAGACGACCTCGATGTCGTCGGCGTTGACCTCGGCAGCGGCCTCGTCACCGCCGGCCTTCATACCCTCGACGCAGTCCATGCCGCCCTCTTCCATGGTCTTGACCATGGCGGGGTCGATGCTGTCGCAGACCTTTTCGTAGTCCTTGTCCTCGAAGGCCTGGGCGAAGTCGGTGACTGCCTTCTCCGCGTCGTCCTCCGGGCTGCTGCCGCACGCGGCCAGACCGAGGACAAGACCGCTCGTGGCGATGATGGTGGCGAACTTCTTCATGGGTGGGTCCTCCCCGTCGTGGCCCGGCAGTGTGCCGGGCGGTGCTGGGCACGACCCTAACGAGGACGGCGCGACGCGGCGATGGGGAGCGCTACCCCGAGGGGGTGGCGCCGCTCACATCAGGTGAACTGCCATGAGCGCTTGGACAGGCCGAACCAGAAGCCGTCGACAGCGGTGGTCCGCTGGGTGGCACCCGATGCCTCTGCCGCGCCGGCCGCGACGTAGAGCGGGGCCCAGTGCTCGGTGCGCGGGTGCGCCTCGTGGGCGGCTGGGGCGACCTCGAGCATCCGCTCGAGCGCGTCGAGGTCCCCGGCGTGGACGGTCTCGGCGGCCCAGTGGTCGAACTCGCTGGAGGCGGCGGGCGGCGCGGTGTCCGCGCCGGCGCGGGGGTTGAACCAGCGCAGGTTGTGGGTGGTGAAGCCGGAGCCGACGATGAGCGTGCCCTGGTCCCGCAGGGGCGCGAGGGCACGGCCGAGGTCGACGAGCGCGTGCGGGTCGAGGGTGGGCATCGACATCTGCAGCACCGGGATGTCGGCCTCCGGGTACATCTCGACGAGGGGCACGTAGGCGCCGTGGTCGAGGCCGCGGGTCTCGTCCCGCTGGACGTCGACCCCCTTCGCCCGGAGCAGGCCGGAGACGTCGTCGGCGAGGTCGGGAGCGAGGGGAGCGTCGTACTGGACGTCGTAGTAGTGCTGCGGGAACCCCCAGAAGTCGTAGGTCAGCGGGACCTTGCGCTGCGTGGGGCTGACGGTGACGGGCGCGTCCTCCCAGTGGGCCGAGATCATCAGGATGTTCTTCGGCTTCTCGAAGGAGCCCGACCAGCGGGCCAGCTCGGCGGTCCAGCGGGCGTCGTCGGCCAACGGGGGAGCGCCGTGGGACAGGAAGAGCACGGGTGGGGTCGTCATGCCTCCCACAATACTTGTACCTACAATTAAAATCAAGAGGAGTGATCTCACCATCACCCTGCCGTGCGAAGGGGGTTGACGGCCCGTAGTACGGTCGGCGCCAGATGCACCCCGACGTCGAAGCAGCGACGAATCCGCTGCACGTGGGGTCAGGAATGAGGCGCACATGGCCACCAAGCTCGTCATCGTGGAGTCACCCGCAAAGGCCAAGACCATTGGTGGGTACCTCGGTTCGGACTACGTCGTCGAGGCGTCGGTGGGCCACATCCGCGACATCCCGACCCCCTCCGAGATGCCCGCGGACATGAAGAAGGGCCCCTTCGGCCGCTTCGGGATCAACATCGAGGAGGGCTTCGAGCCCTTCTACGTCGTCGACCCGGACAAGAAGAAGAAGGTCGCCGAGCTCAAGCGCCTGCTCAAGGACGCCGACACCCTCTACCTCGCCACGGATGAGGACCGCGAGGGGGAGGCCATCGCCTGGCACCTCCTCGAGACCCTCAAGCCCAAGGTCCCGGTCAAGCGGATGGTCTTCCACGAGATCACCAAGGAGGCCATCCAGCGCGCCGTCGAGGAGACCCGCGAGCTGGACATCGACCTCGTCAACGCCCAGGAGACCCGCCGCATCCTCGACCGCCTCTACGGCTACGAGGTCTCGCCCGTCCTGTGGCGCAAGGTCAAGGCCGGCCTGTCCGCCGGTCGCGTCCAGTCCGTCGCGACCCGCATCGTCGTCGAGCGTGAGCGCGAGCGGATGGCCTTCAAGGTCGCCTCGTACTGGAGCGTCGAGGGCAGGTTCAGCTCCTCCTCCGCCCCCTTCGCCGCCCGGCTGGCCTCGCTCGACGGGACCAAGGTCGCCACCGGCAGCGACTTCGACGACACCGGATCGCTCAAGGGCACCGCCCGGCAGCTGGACGAGCGGGCCGCGACCGCGGTCGCCGAGGCCACGATCGCCGCCGCGGTCACGGTCTCGTCCGTCACGGAGAAGCCCTACACCCGCCGGCCGTACGCCCCCTTCACCACGTCGACGCTGCAGCAGGAGGCCGGCCGCAAGCTCGGCCTCGGGGCCAAGGCGGCCATGGGTGTCGCGCAGAAGCTGTACGAGAACGGCTACATCACCTACATGCGGACCGACAGCACCAACCTGTCGGGATCCGCGATCTCTGCTGCTCGGGGCCAGGCCAGGGACATGTACGGCGCCGACTTCGTCCCGGAGTCGCCGCGCGTCTACGGCAAGAAGTCCAAGAACGCCCAGGAGGCGCACGAGGCGATCCGTCCTGCCGGGGACCGCTTCCGCACTCCGGCCCAGGTGGCCGGCGAGCTGCGCGGTGATCAGTTCAAGCTCTACGAGCTGATCTGGAAGCGCACGATCGCGTCGCAGATGGCCGACGCCAAGGGCTCGACGGCGACGATCAAGCTGGGCGCCGACCTCGGTGGCTGTGAGGTCGCCAAGGCCGCCGAGTACTCCGCCTCGGGCACCGTCATCACCTTCAAGGGCTTCCTGGCCGCCTACGAGGAGGGCACGGACGAGCCGCGCGAGGCGAAGAAGGACGGCGAGGCGCGGCTGCCCAAGCTCTCCGAGGGTGCGGCCGTCGACGTCGCGGACGCGAGCGCCTCCGGCCACGAGACCTCGCCGCCGGCCCGCTACACCGAGGCCTCCCTTGTGAAGAAGATGGAAGAGCTCGG
Organism: Janibacter sp.; assembly: GCA_030453295.1. Lineage (GTDB taxonomy): Bacteria > Actinomycetota > Actinomycetes > Actinomycetales > Dermatophilaceae > Janibacter. Next base: position 11,538 of record JAKDKQ010000012.1, on the reverse strand, counting down.
CATCGGTCGCCCCTCCACCTATGCCTCGACGATCAGCACCATCCAGGACCGTGGGTACGTGCGCAAGAAGGGGAGCGCTCTGGCCCCGACCTGGCTTGCCTTCGCCGTCACCCGGCTCATGGAGGTCCACTTCAGCCGCCTCGTCGACTATCGCTTCACGGCGTCGATGGAGGAGGACCTCGACGAGATCGCCTCTGGCTCGGCCGAGCGGGTGGCGTGGCTGCAGCGCTTCTACTACGGCGACGACCAGGGCAGCGAAGGCCTCGCTGCTCTCGTCTCCGACCTGGGCGACATCGACGCCCGCGCGATCTCGACGATCGACATCGGCGACGGCATCGTCGTCCGCGTCGGTCGGTACGGCCCGTACGTGGAGGAGGTCGTGCCGAAGGGGGTCGACCCCGCCACCGGTGAGGTCACCGACGAGACCAAGACGACGCCGGCGCCCAAGAGGGCAACCATCAACGATGACGTGGCCCCCGACGAGCTGACACCGGCGATGGCCCGCGAGTTCCTCGCGGCGGCAGCCGACGACGGGCGGGTGCTCGGGCAGGACCCCGAAACCGGTCGCGAGGTCATCGTCAAGAACGGCCGCTACGGGCCCTTCGTCACCGAGGTCCTCGAGGAGGCAGCGGACGAGAAGCCCAAGCGCGGCAAGGCCAAGGTCAAGCCGCGTACGGCCTCCCTCTTCAAGAGCATGGACCCGGCGACAGTCGACCTGGAGCAGGCGTTGCGCCTGCTCTCCCTCCCTCGCACCATCGGTACCGTCACCGAGACCACGACGGCCGAGGACGGCACCGAGACGCAGAGCGAGGTGCCGATCACCGCGCAGAACGGTCGCTACGGCCCGTACCTGAAGAAGGGGACGGACTCGCGCTCGATCGAGACCGAGGAGCAGATCTTCGCGATGACGCTCGAGGAGGCGCTGGCGATCTACGCCCAGCCCAAGCAGCGGGGCCGGGCGGCTGCCAAGCCGCCGTTGGCCGAGTTCGGCGAGGACCCGGTGAGTGGGAAGAAGGTCGTCGTCAAGGACGGTCGCTTCGGTCCCTACGTCACCGATGGTGAGACAAATGCCACGCTGCGCCGTGACGACGAGCCCGAGACACTCACTGCTGAGCGGGCCTACGAGCTCATCGCGGAGAAGCGCGCCAAGGGGCCCAGCACCCGCAAGAAGTCGGCGAAGAAGACGACCAAGAAGGCCGCGAAGAAGACCGTGAAGAAGGCCGCGGCGAAGAAGACGGCCAAGAAGACGGCGGCCAAGAAGGCCTGATCCCGGGGGCAGCCCGGCAGCGGACACCGTTGCCGGGCTCGTTACTCGTGGGTATGGTCGCCTCGACCGTGCACCAGAGGAGCTGCCACATGGACTTGGATCCGTCCACCTTCGAGACGATGACCCCGCAGGAGTTCGCCCGGACCGTCAAGGCGATGTCCGACAACGAGATCGCCGAGGTGATGCGCGGCGAGCACCGCGTGCCGATCCTGGACGCGATCTTCGGACGGTTTCCCGAGCTCTTCCGCGCGGACAAGGCGGGAGCGCTGAGCGCCGTCCTCCAGTTCCGCATCACCGGTGGACCCGACGACCACCCGCACGACACCTACGAGGTCGTCATCGACGACGGCGCCTGCTCGATCTCGGGCGTCCCCGGTGATCAGTTCGACGCGTCGCTGATGATGGCGCCGGCGGAGTTCATCAAGATCGCGACCGGTCAGGGCAACCCGACGATGCTCGTGATGCGAGGCAAGATCAAGGTCAAGGGCGACATCGCCATGGCCGCCAAGTTCCCGACCCTCTTCGACATCCCGAAGGCCTGATACCGCAATGAACCCTCTGATCATCGCCAAGACCATGGCCAAGCGCGGCATGCTCAACCCCGGGCCGCCCGTGGCCCAGGTCAAGCAGCTGACCGCACTGAAGAAGTGGGGCTTCGGCCTCGCGGGCGAGCTGCGCCAGGCCGCCAACCGCTCCCCGGAGACGGTCGCCGTCATCGACGAGACCCGCGGCGAGACGACCTACGCACAGCTGCTCGCCAACTCCGAGAAGATCGCCGTCATCCTGCGGGAGATGGGCTTCGGCCCCGGTGACCGGGTCGGCCTGCTGGCCCGCAACCACGTGCAGGCCATCGAGGTCATGACCGCCACCGCGGCCGTGGGCATCGACCTCGTCCTGGGCAACACCGGTCTGGCCGGACCACAGCTCGCGGTCGTCCTGGAGCAGCAGGGCGTCAAGGCGCTCATCCACGACGACGAGTTCGCAGAGGTCGTCGCGCACCTGCCGGAGTCGATGCCCAAGGTCACCGAGACCGAGCTGGCCAGCCGGGTGGCGCAGACCGCGCGGCCCGACTCCCTGCCCGTCCCGGCGAAGGGGGGCCGCACGGTCATCCTCACGTCCGGCACCACCGGCACGCCGAAGGGCGCCGCCCGCAAGACCCCCGGCGGCTTCGGTCCGCTGATCTCGATCATCGACCGGATCCCGCTCCACGCCCACGACCGGATCCTGATCTCCGCGCCGATCTTCCACACCTGGGGCTACGCCGCGATGCAGCTGTCGATGGCGCTGCGCGCCACGATCATCCTGCAGCGCCGCTTCCAGCCCGAGGCCGCCCGCACGGCCCTCGAGGAGCTCCAGCCCGACGCGATGTTCGCCATCCCCGTCATGCTCCAGCGGATGATGGAGCTGCCGAGCGACCCGGCGGCCCGCTCGCGGCGCACGCTGCGCGTCGTCGCGACCTCGGGCTCGGCCTACCCGTCCGGGTTCACGACGAAGTTCATGGACGAGTACGGCGACGTCCTCTACAACCTCTACGGGTCCACCGAGGCCTCCTGGGTCTGCATCGCGACCCCGGAGCACATGCGGCGCAATGCCAACACCGCTGGGACCCCGCCGCTGGGCACCGTCGTCAAGATCCTCGACGAGGACGGACGCGAGGTCGCCCCGGGCGACAAGGGCCGGATCTTCTGCGGCAACGAGCTCGTCTTCGACGGGTACACCAACGGCAACACCAAGGACTTCATCGACGGTCTCGTCTCGACCGGCGACATGGGGCATGTCGAGGGCGACCTGTACTTCGTCGACGGGCGTGACGACGACATGATCGTCAGCGGCGGCGAAAACGTCTACCCCATCGAGGTCGAGGGCCTGCTCGCCGAGCACCCGGCCGTGCGCGAGATCTCGGTCATCGGTGTCCCGGACCCCGACTTCGGTCAGCGGCTCGCGGCCTTCGTCGCGCTCAACGAGGGCCACGAGCTCTCGGCCGACGAGCTGAAGGATCACGTGCGCGCCCACCGGGCCCGCCACTGCGTCCCGCGCGAGGTCGTCTTCATGGACGAGCTGCCGCGCAACGCGACCGGCAAGATCCTCAACCGGGAGCTGCGCAAGCACTTCGCGTAGTCGGTCCAGCGCCCGCTTCTCCGGTTCCATCGGGCTACTTGCGGGTACGACGTGCACCTGTCAGGTCATCGCGATGAAGTCCCCCGGAATTGCGGGGGACTTCATCGCGAGGCGACGAGAGGGGCACGTCGTACCCGCAAGTAACTACTAGGGAGCGGAGCGGCGATGCGGCTGTGGAGCCTGGATCCGAGTCAGCTGGACCGGGCGGCGCTCGTCTCCGGCTGGCGAGAGGGGCTGCTGGCCCAGGCCGTGCTGCTCGGGCGGACGAAGGGGTACACGCGCCACCCGCAGCTCGAGCGATTCCGCGACCTCGGCGACCCGGCGACCGGAGTCATCACCTGGCTGGCCGGGCTCGCCGACGAGGCCGACCGGCGCGGCTACCGCTTCGATCGCACCCGTCTGGCCGGGGCCGCCGACGAGACCCTGCGGCTGCACGTCACCGACGGCCAGCTCGCGCTGGAGCACCAGCACCTGCTCGCCAAGTGCGACCAGCGTGCGCCCGAGTGGGCGGCCCGGCTGAGGGCGGAGCCGGTCCGCGCGCACCCGATCTTCGAGGTCGTCGAGGGTCCGGTCGCCTCGTGGGAGCGCGCCGTCCTGCCGTGAGCCCGGCTCCGCGCCCGCCTCAGAGCCAGGCGCCGAAGGCGAGCGGCTCGCGGGTGAATCGGTAGGTCGCCCAGTTGAAATGGCTGACCGCCCCTGACGCATCGCGCTGCACCCGCAGCAGCTCGCCGCTCTCGCGCCCGGAGACCGTGCGATAGCGGTCGGTGCCGTCGGGCTCCAGGATCGACGGCGGCTGCTCCTTGGGCTGACCGGCCACGCGCGCCTCGAGCTTGCCCTCCCGCACCGACAGCACGAAGTGGGTCCCCTCCGAGTACCAGTGCCCGAGCAGTGGGACGAGGTCCTCGGGGACCGTGGTGCCCGGCTGCCAGGGCTCGGGGGCGACCGGCTCGCGCTCGATCGCGATGGTGCCGAGCTCGATCGCGGCGGCACCCGGCGCCACCGGTGCGGAGTTGTTCATGAAGATCAGGCCGGTCGTCGCCGAGGAGCGCTCGGTGAAGACGCCCGTGATCGAGCCGGGCCAACCGCCGGTGTGGCCGACCCAGGTGCGCCCCTCGTGGCGGACGAGCTGCAGCCCCAGACCCCACGCGGAGGTCCAGCCGATCGGGTCCGACATCACCTGGGGCTGGCACATCTCCTCGAGCGTGTCGGGGGAGAGGATCTCATCGACCGGTGCGGCGATGAAGCCGCCCCACCGGGCCATGTCGGTCAGGGTGGATCGCAGTCCACCGGCCGGGTCCATGGCGCGCGCCTCGAAGACCGGCTCCTCGAGCGGCACATCGGCGAAGGGGGGCACGTAGTACCCCTTCGCCCGCCGCCCGGACGGGAGCGTCCCGGTGCGCGTCATCTCGAGCGGGTCGAGGATGCGGCGCCGGATCGAGTCCTCCCACGAGCACCCGTCGAGGCGGGAGATGATCTCGCCGAGGACGGAGAAGGCGAGGTTGGAGTAGTGCCAGCGGTCGTGCGGTCGGCCCACGCGCTCGGCCCCGGACCATCCCGCCAGCAGCTCCTCGCGGCCGGGCATGACCATCGTGTCGAAGACATCGCCGACCGGCTCGCGCTGCATCCCGGAGGTGTGCGAGAGCAGCTGGCGGATCGTCACGCGGGCGTGCGAGCTGTCGGACAGGTGCATCTCGACGGTGTCGTCGAGGTCGAGGCGGCCCTCGTCGCGCAGGGCCATGACGGCCACGGCGGTGAAGGTCTTGGAGTTGCTCGCGACGGCGTACTGGGTGTCGGCGTCCGGCGCGTCGCCGGGGGAGGCGAGGTCGATCGTCCCGATCCCGGTGGACCACTCCAGTGCTCCTGCACGCGCCACGCCGGCGGCGAGGCCCGGGACCCGACCATCGGTCTGGGCGGTGAGGGCGCGGATGGTGAGGGCTCGGCCGGTCTCGTCGCTGAAACTCATGATCCCCAACGTATCGCCGGCTGGTGCTGGGTGTCCGACCGGTGCCATAGGGTCGACGGCGTGACGGACAGTGGGTACTTCATCGCCTTCGAGGGCGGCGACGGCGCGGGCAAGTCGACTCAGGTGCGTCACCTCGTGGCGGCACTCGAGGCGGCTGGCCGCGAGGTCGTCGTGACCCGGCAGCCCGGTGGCACGACGCTCGGTGCGGCGCTGCGCGACCTGGTGCTGCACGGCGAGGCCATCACGCCGCGCGCCGAGGCGCTGATCTTTGCAGCCGACAAGGCCCAGCACGTGCAGGAGGTGATCCTCCCTTCGCTCGCCCGCGGAGCGGTGGTCGTCACCGATCGCTACACCGACTCCTCCGTCGCCTACCAGGGCGCCGGGCGCTCGCTGGGCGCGGACGAGGTGGCCCACCTGCAGTCGTGGGCCGTCGGTGGGCTCACGCCGCACCTCACCGTGCTCGTCGACGTCGACCCGAGCGAAGGGAGGCGACGTCGCGGCGGTACGCACGACCGGATGGAGTCGGAGGCCGACGCCTTCCACGCCGCGGTCCGTGAGCACTTCTTGGCGATGGCGCAGGGGGCCCCCGAGCGGTACCTGGTCGTCGACGGCTCCGCTCCTGCCGAGGGGATCGCCGAGCAGGTCCGCCAGCGGCTGGCGCAGGAGGGGCTGCTGTGAGCGTCCCGGCCGCGACGCCGCAGGCCCCGATCTGGCGAGATGTCGTCGGCCAGTCCGAGACGATCGAGACCCTGCAGCGCGCTGTCAGCGACGCCGCCGCGATGACCCATGCCTGGCTCTTCACCGGGCCTCCCGGATCCGGACGCTCCACGGCGGCGCGTGCCTTCGCCGGGGCCCTGTTGTGTCCCGCCGGCGGCTGTGGCGACTGTCGGGAGTGCCGGACCGCGCTCGACGGGACACACGCCGATGTCGACCTGCTGGCCACGGAGGCGCTCTCGATCGGCGTCGCGGCGACCCGCGACCTCGTCCAGCTGGCGGGCCGGTCGCCGAGCGTCGGTCGTTACCGGATCATCCTCATCGAGGACGCGGACCGACTGACCGAGCAGTCGGGCAACGCCCTGCTCAAGGCGCTCGAGGAGCCGACACCCCGGACCGTGTGGCTGCTGTGCGCCCCGAGCCTCGAGGACGTGCTCATCACGGTCCGCTCGCGCTCGCGTCACGTGCGGCTGCGCACGCCCCCCGTCGCCGAGGTCGCCAGGCTGCTGCAGCGCCGCGACGGCATCGACCCCGGCATGGCGACCTATGCCGCACGAGCCGCCCAGAGCCACATCGGGCTGGCCAAGCGACTGGCCACCGACGAGGGCGCGCGCATCCGGCGGCGCGACACGATCACCATGGCCGCACGCATCCGCGGCGTCTCCGACGCCGTCGGCGCCGCCGCAGACCTGCTCCAGATCGCCGAGCAGGAGCGTGACCGCACCCTCGAGACCCGCGGTGCTGCCGAGAAGCAGCGCCTGCTCGAGACACTCGGCGCCGACCCGAGCGCACGGACGCAGCCGCCGCACGTGCGCGCGCAGGTCACCGCGATGGAAAAGGAGCAAAAGACCCGTGCCACCCGCTTCACCCGCGACATGATCGACCGCGCCCTCGTCGACCTGCTGTCGGTCTACCGCGATGCACTCGTCCTGCACGCCGGGTCACCCGTGGCCTTGGTCAACGAGGACGCCCGGCCGGTCGTCGAGGAGGTTGCGCGCTCCTTCAGCGGCGAGGGCCTGCTCATCGCCATGGAGGCGATCGCCACCGCTCGCGATCGCATCGCGGCCAATGTGGCGCCGCTCCTCGCGCTCGAGGCCATGGCGGTCTCGCTGCAGCTCCCCGCGCGTCGCTAGGTGGCCGGCGGCTTCCGTCCGTCGGCGGCCCGTCACCTGCGTGACCAGTCCGCTCACGCAGGTAGCGTCTGCGCCATGAGTCTTCGCGTGCGCCGCTCACCTTCGCGGCTCGTCCCTGGCACCTCACGACGACGCCTTCGTGTCGCTGCGGTGTCGGTGGCGCTGCTCCTGCCGGTGGCGGGCTGCTCGCTCCTCACGCCGGACACGCAGCCGACCGGTCTCTCTGATGGGGATCGGACACCGCCGAAGGGCACACACGGGCTGGAGCCCTTCTACGAGCAGGAGCTCGAGTGGGGCGACTGCGAGCGCGGGTCGGGGGAGTGCGCGCAGCTCGAGGTGCCGATCGACTACGAGGACCCGGAGGGCGAGACGATCGAGATCGCCGTCCTGCGGATGAAGGCCAAGAAGGAGGCCGCCGCGTCGCTCGTCGTCAACCCGGGAGGCCCCGGCGGGTCAGGTGTCGACTACGCGGCTGCGGCGGACTATGTCGTCAGCGAGCAGATCCGGCGCAACTTCGACGTCGTGGGCTTCGATCCCAGGGGTGTGGCGCGCTCGTCGCCGGTCGACTGCCTGAGCGACGAGGACATGGATGACTACCTCGCCAAGGACCCGACGCCCGACACGGCAGAGGAGCAGGCAGCGGACGCAGCGGCGCACAGGGAGTTCGCGGAGGGCTGCGCGGCCAAGAGCGGCGACCTCCTCGGTCACGTCTCCACGGCTGAGGCTGCCCGCGACATGGACGTGCTCCGTGCGGTGCTCGGCGACGGCAAGCTGACCTACCTCGGCAAGTCCTACGGCACCTACCTCGGCGCGACCTATGCAGAGCTCTTCCCCGACCGAGCGGGGCGCCTCGTGCTCGACGGGGTCATCCCTCCCGATGCGACAGCGGAGGACGTCGTCATCGGTCAGGCCCAGGGCTTTGATCGGGCGACCAGAGCGTGGGCCCAGGACTGCGTGGACAACGACTGCTCGCTCGGCAACAGCGTCGACGAGGTCGTCAGGACCGTGGAGGACCTGCTCATGGAGCTTGATGCCTCGCCGCTGCCGGCTTCCGCGGGCATCGAGCTGACCGAGGGGTGGGCGACGTGGGGGATCGCGCAGGCCCTCTACGACCAGGGCATGTGGTCGCAGCTGACCGATGCGCTCGTGAGCGCAGGGGAGGGCGACGGCGGGCCGCTCAGCGAGCTCGGTCGTACCTACGCCGGTCGTGACGCGGGTGGCGAGTACGCCTCCAACCTCTTGGAGGCCCTGCCGGCCGTCAACTGCTTGGACCGTGAGGACATCGGCGACCGGACGGGGCTCATCGACAAGGCGGTCGAGGTCGCACCGATCTGGGGCCGGTCACTGGCCTCGGAGTCCCCGTGCCCGCAGTGGCCCGTGGCGGCGACCAACACGCCCCACACGGTCGACGCGAAGGGGGCCGACCCGATCCTCGTCGTCGGCACCACCCGTGACCCGGCCACGCCCTACGAGTGGGCCGAGCAGCTCCACGACCAGCTCGCCGACTCCGCGCTCATCACCCACGAGGGGGATGGCCACACCGCGTACATGCGGCAGAACGACTGCGTCGACAAGGCCGTCGACGAGTACTGGCTCACCGGCAAGACTCCCGAGGGAGGCGAGCTCACCTGCTCGGAGTGACCCCGCGGGCTGAGGACTTCTACCCCTTCGGTCGAGGTGGCCCGTGGACCAGAATGCAGGAGTGACCACACCTCGTCAGCACGTGAAGAACGCCGCAGGCTTCGTCCTGGTGTGGCTCGTCGCCAAGGTGGCCCACCGGGTGCGCTTCCGGGCCGGAGAGATCCCTCGCACCGGGCCCGTGATCCTCGTGGCCAACCACCTCACGATGACCGACCCGCTGGCGGTGGCCCGGGTGGTCATCGGGCACCGACGCTTCCCCCACTTCCTCGCGATGCAGGAGGTCTTCGGCTGGCCGGGTGTCGGAGCGCTGGCCCGGGCGACCGGGCAGATCCCGGTCGCCCGAGGGTCGGCGGCTGCGGGCGACGCTCTCGACAGCGCCTCCGAGCGGCTCGACCAAGGACAGCTCGTCGCGCTCTATCCCGAGGGCCGGCTCACGACCGAGGTCGACCGGATGCCGGGGCCGGCGCGGACCGGCGCCGCTCGGCTGGCGCTGCGTCACCCCGAGGCAGTCGTCATCCCGATCGGCACGTGGGGGCCACAGCAGGGCCACCACCACATCTGGCACCGCCACACCGCCTGCCTGTCCGTCGGCGCGCGCCTTGACCTGTCGGCGTGGGCCGAGCGAACCGACGACGCGGCCGCGCGAGAGGTCACGGACGTCATCATGACCGCCATCCGTGACGAGATCGGCCACGCCAAGCAGATGTGGAGCGCGCGCTAGGACCGTGGCCGCCGCCGTCAGCGCATGTGGGCCACGAGACCCAGCCACGAGAAGCCGAGGTCGATCTCCGGCTCCACAGTCGCGTCCTCCCACGGGACCTGGGTCTTCTTCTGCAGGTAGTGGTTGGCCACGGGCGTGCTGGGAGCCGGCGCGCTGCCCGAGGCTGCGGCCTGGACCGCCGCGACATACTTCTCGGCCGCTGTCTTGTTGAACTTGCCGTCCATCAGCGCCTTGCGGGTGCGCGGGTCGGTCCCGACCGCGACGTGCAGCTGTCCCGTGCCCTCAGCGTCATCGACACCGACGACGAAGATCTTGGGGTTGGACATCTTGGACTTCTCGAAGGCCACGAGCTTCCGCCCCTGGGTGTGGACGGCGAGGATCTGCAGGTTCTTGGTGTTCTGGACGACGCCGAGTGCGTTGTCGAAGACGGCGTCTGCGGAGGAAGGGAGGGACAGGTCGATCTGGTGGGGCGCGCGCATCGTCGGTCCTTTGATTGAGGTCGAAGGTGACTCCGAGGCTATCCGCGCTCTGGGCGCCGCAGGTTGGAAAGGCGCAGGCAATGCGGGACGCTTCCGAGCACGACGAAGCCCCCGACCACATGGTCGGGGGCTTCGGTGCGTGAGCCGCCTGTCGGAATCGAACCGACGACCTTCTCATTACGAGTGAGACGCTCTAGCCGACTGAGCTAAGGCGGCGTGCGCCCGAGGACGCGAGGCACGAGTATACGGATCCGGGCCCGTGCGACGTAATCGGGGCCGCGCGTGGCTTCGAGGCTCGGCCGCGGGCGGCCTCGCACCTCAGCCTGCGAGGGCCGTCGGGGTCGCGATCCGCTCAAGGACGACCTCGGCGATGACCTCGGGGTGGGTCTCCATCAGCCAGTGCCCGGTGTGCAGCTCGCGGGTGATCGCCAGCTCGGGCCGGTCGCCAGCACGGCGGCGCAGCTGCTCGACCGTGTGGTCCGTCGACACCTTGGCAAAGGCCGGGTCCTTGCTGCCCCAGACGAAGGCGGTGGGGATGACCCGGCGGTGGACGCTGCGGCGAGGAGCCCCCTTCGCCCGGCTCTTGCGCCAGATCAGGGTGGGGGAGAGGGCTGCCCGGTACCAGGCGAAGGTGCCCTCGGCGGCGCCCGGCGTCTTCAGCCGGCGAGCGTCGTACGCGGCGCGCTCGCGCGGCATGCCGATCCGCTCGAGGATCTGCTGGGCGAAGAGGCGGAAGAACAGCACCGGCAGCACCGGCAGCGCGAAGAGCGCCATGTACCAGCTGTGCTTCAGCTGGTCGCCGGAGCGCACGCCGTGCGCCATCCCGGACGGGCTCGGCGTGGACAGCACCGTGAGGGTCGCGACGCGCTCCGGTGCGCGGGCCGCCACGGCCCAAGCGAGCGCTCCGCCCCAGTCGTGCCCGACGATGTGCGCCCGCTCGGCCCCGGCCTCGTCGAGCAGCGCGACGACATCGTCGACCATCTCGGTGATCACGTAGTCGAGGTGGTTGCCCGGGCGCGCGCCGGGGGAGTAGCCACGCAGGTCCGGGGCGATGACCCGCACGCCGGTGGCGCTGAGCAGGGGCGTCACCTTGCTCCACGCGGTGCGGTCCTGCGGCCAACCGTGCAGCAGGACAACGAGATCCGCCCCTGCGGGTCCGGAGTCGTCGACGTCGAAGGTCAGGCCGTCACGAGAGTAGTAGCGCACGAGTCGAACCGTAGTTCACATGTGCGCTTGGATGGGAGTGTGACCACCCAGCGCTTTGCCTTCCACCACGAGTGGTCGCTGCCCGGTCCTGCCGAGCCGGTCGTCGCCGCGCTCGTCGACATCGAGCACTACCCGCGGTGGTGGCCCCAGATCCGGTCGGTGGAGGCGCTGGACGACCGGTCCGGTCGGGCGCGGATCCGCAGCCTGCTGCCCGTCACCCTGCACCTGGTCCTCACCCGCCAGATCGAGGACCGCGAAGGGGGCCGCCTGCGCGTCGCCCTCGACGGTGACCTCAC
>JAKDKQ010000160.1 GCA_030453295.1 Janibacter sp. | reverse complement strand
GCACCATCGGCACTCCCACACACGTCGTGCCCGTCCGCACCACCGCACGTACGTCAGGAGCCGTCATGAGCGACGAGGCCACCGAAGCCCGCCGCGCCCTCCAGGAGAGTCTGGACCGCCGCGACAGCGGCGAGTGAGCGCACCCGAACCAACCGACCGCCCCCGACCACTCCGGTCGGGGGCGGTCTGCATGTGAGACGCGGTATCACTCCCCGGACCGGCGAACTACGGTGGGGACATGCCTGAGCTGCGTTCTCGAACCACCACCCACGGTCGCAACATGGCTGGTGCCCGCGCCCTGTGGCGCGCCACCGGCATGGGGGAGGGCGACTTCGGCAAGCCGATCGTCGCGATCGCCAACTCCTTCACCCAGTTCGTCCCCGGGCACGTCCACCTCAAGGACATGGGCCAGCTCGTCGCCGGCGCCATCGAGGAGGCCGGGGGAGTCGGCAAGGAGTTCAACACCATCGCCGTCGACGACGGCATCGCGATGGGCCACCACGGGATGCTCTACTCGCTGCCGAGCCGCGAGGTCATCGCCGACTCGATCGAGTACATGGTCAACGCGCACTGCGCCGACGCCCTCGTGTGCATCTCCAACTGCGACAAGATCACGCCCGGCATGCTCCTGGCCGCGCTGCGGCTGAACATCCCGACCGTCTTCGTCTCCGGCGGGCCGATGGAGGCCGGCAAGGCGATCATCGGTGAGGACGGCGAGACCTTCACCCGCCTCGACCTCGTCGACGCGATGGTCAAGGCCGTCGACGACAACGTCAGCGACGAGGAGATCTCCGCGATCGAGCAGGCAGCCTGCCCGACCTGCGGCTCCTGCTCGGGCATGTTCACCGCCAACTCGATGAACTGCCTCACCGAGGCGCTGGGCCTCTCCCTCCCGGGCAACGGCTCGACGCTCGCGACCGCAGAGCTGCGCCGCGACCTCTTCCTCGACGCCGGGCGCCTCGTGGTCGACCTGTGCCGCGACTACTACGACAACGACGACGAGTCCGTGCTGCCGCGCTCGATCGCGACCAAGCCGGCCTTCGCCAACGCCATGCGCCTGGACATCGCGATGGGTGGCTCGACCAACACGATCCTGCACCTGCTCGCCGCGGCCCAGGAGGCCGAGGTCGACTTCGACCAGGAGGACATCGACGGGCTCTCGCGGGTGACCCCGTGCCTGGTCAAGGTCGCGCCCAACAGCAGCGACTACTACATGGAGGACGTCCACCGCGCCGGTGGCGTCCCCGCGATCCTCGGCGAGCTCCACCGCGGCGGCATGCTCGACACGGACGTGCGCTCGGTGCACAGCACGACCCTCGAGCAGTGGCTCTCCGACTGGGACATCCGCTCCGGCGCGACGACCGCCAAGGCGTCCGAGCTCTTCCTCGCCGCACCCGGTGGCGTGCGCACGACCCAGGCCTTCTCCTCCACCAACCGGTGGACCAGCCTGGACACCGACGCCGAGACCGGGTGCATCCGCTCGGTCGAGCACGCCTACACCAGCGAAGGGGGCCTGGCCGTCCTCACCGGCAACCTCGCCCCGGACGGCTGCATCGTCAAGACCGCCGGCGTCCCCGAGCACCAGTGGAACTTCTCCGGTCCGGCGCGCGTCGCCGAGTCCCAGGAGGACGCGGTGACGATGATCCTGTCCAAGGAGGTGCAGGAGGGTGAGGTCGTCGTCATCCGCTACGAGGGCCCCAAGGGCGGCCCCGGCATGCAGGAGATGCTCTACCCGACCTCCTACCTCAAGGGCACCGGCCTCGGCCCGAAGTGCGCTCTGATCACCGACGGCCGCTTCTCCGGCGGCTCCTCGGGCCTGTCGATCGGCCACGTCTCCCCGGAGGCCGCCTCCGGTGGCGCGATCGGCCTGGTGCAGGACGGTGACGTCATCGAGTTCGACATCCCGGGCCGCCGGGTCAACCTGCTCGTCGACGACGAGGAGCTGGCCCGCAGACGCACCGAGCAGGACGCGAAGGGGTGGGCTCCCGTCTCCCGCGAGCGTCCCGTCTCCCCGGCGCTGAAGATCTTCGCCAAGTTCGCCCAGTCCGCCGACAAGGGCGCTGCCCGCAAGGTCGACTGAGTCCGCATTGCGGGACGCGGGGTTCACATGTCGGGACGGCGACCTAGCCTGAGCACATGACCAGCGACGCGCAGCAGACCACGTTCGACATCGCCGTCATCGGGGGCGACGGGATTGGCCCCGAGGTGGTGGCCGAGGGCCTGAAGGTCCTGGCGGCCACGGGTGTCGACGTCCGCACGACCGAGTACGACCTGGGCGCCAAGCGCTGGCACGCCACCGGCGAGACCCTGCCCGACTCGGTCGTCGAGGAGCTGCGCGGTCACGACGGCATCCTCCTGGGCGCCATCGGTGACCCGACCGTGCCCTCCGGTGTCCTCGAGCGCGGCGTGCTGCTCCCCCTTCGCTTTGCGTTGGACCACTACGTCAACCTGCGTCCGGCCAAGCTCTTCCCGGGTGTCACCAGCCCGCTGTCGACCGAGGTCACCGACAAGGGCCTGGACTTCGTCGTCGTGCGCGAGGGCACCGAGGGCCCCTATGTCGGCAACGGCGGCGCGCTGCGCGTCGGCACGCCGCACGAGATCGCGACCGAGGTCAGCGTCAACACGCGCTTCGGCGTCGAGCGCGTCGTCCGTGACGCCTTCGCCCGCGCCCAGGCCCGCCCACGCAAGCACCTGACCCTCGTCCACAAGCACAACGTGCTCGTCAACGCCGGCCACCTGTGGCGCCGCACGGTCGACGAGGTCGGCGCGGAGTTCCCCGACGTCGAGATCGCCTACCAGCACGTCGACGCCGCGACGATCTTCCTCGCGACCGACCCGGCACGCTTCGATGTCATCGTCACGGACAACCTCTTCGGCGACATCATCACCGACATCGCTGCGGCCGTCGCCGGTGGCATCGGCCTGGCCGCGAGCGGCAACATCAACCCCACGCGTGAGGCGCCGAGCATGTTCGAGCCGGTCCACGGCTCGGCCCCGGACATCGCCGGCCAGGGCAAGGCCGACCCGACCGCAGCCATCCTGTCCGTCGCGATGCTGCTGGACCACCTGGGTCGTCCCGAGGACGCCGAGCGTGTGGAGGCAGCCGTCGCCGCAGACCTCGCGGAGCGCTCCGGCGAGCGGTCCACGAGCCAGATCGGGGACGCCGTCGCGGCTCGGCTCTGACCCCTCCCGCCCGGGGGGTAACCTGCAACACACCAGACCCCCCGAGGAGACGTGTCACCGATGACCGCTGAGCTGACCTTCGCGACCACCCGCAGCGAAGCCCCCCTTCCCGACGCCGAGCGCGAGGCTGTCCTCGCCAATCCCGGTTTCGGGTCCACCTTCACCGACCACATGGTCACGGCGACGTGGACCAAGGGGGAGGGCTGGCACACCGCTGAGGTGCGCCCCTTCGGGCCGCTGCAGATCAGCCCGGCCGCGTCCGTCCTGCACTACGCGCAGGAGGTCTTCGAGGGGATGAAGGCCTACCGTCACGAGGACGGCTCGGTGTGGACCTTCCGGCCCGACCGCAACGCTGCTCGCATGGCGCGCAGCTGTGAGCGGCTCGCTCTGCCGGTGCTGTCCGAGGACGACTTCATCGGCGGGATCAAGGCCCTCGTCGAGGTCGACCAGGCGTGGGTCCCCGCCTACGGCAGCGGCGAGATGAGCCTCTACCTGCGGCCCTTCATGTTCGCCTCCGAGGCCTTCCTCGGCGTGCGACCGGCCAACGAGGTGACCTTCTCCGTCATCGCCAGCCCCGCGGGCGCCTACTTCCCGGGCGGCCTCAAGCCGGTCAACCTCTGGCTCAGCCGCGACTACGCGCGCGCCGGCGCCGGCGGCACGGGCGCGGCCAAGTGCGGTGGCAACTACGCCTCGTCGCTCGCCGGCCAGATGGAGGGCATCGAGCAGGGCTGCGACCAGGTGGTCTTCCTCGACTCCTCGACGCAGACCTACATCGAGGAGCTCGGCGGGATGAACCTCTTCTTCGTCACCAAGGACGGCCGGCTGCGCACCCCCGCACTCACCGGGTCGATCCTCGAGGGCGTCACCCGCGCCTCGATCCTCGAGCTCGCCCCCGACCTGGGTCTCACGCCCGACGAGTCGCGCATCGAGATCGACGAGTGGACGCAGGGAGTCGCCTCCGGCGAGATCACCGAGATCTTCGCCTGTGGCACCGCCGCGGTGGTCACCCCAGTGGGCGAGCTGCGCTGGGACGGTGGCTCCACGGCGTCCACTGCCGGCGAAGGGGGCGGGGAGTACACCCGCAAGATCCGCCAGGCCCTCCTCGACATCCAGTACGGCGTCGCCGAGGACACGCGTGGCTGGATGACCCGCCTCGCCTGACCCGTCCCTCGTGGCCGAGACTGGGGCGGTGACCCCACGGCTGATCGCGACCGATCTCGACGGCACCCTGCTGCGCAGTGACGGGAGCGTCTCGCAGCGCTCGGTCGACGCCCTTCGTGCCGTCGCCGACGCGGGTCTCGAGACGGTCCTCGTCACTGCCCGCCCACCCCGGTGGCTCGACGAGCTGGCGCACGTCGTCGGGGCCCGAGGCGTGGCGATCTGCGGCAACGGTGCCTTTCGCTATGACGTCGCCGAGCGGCGGATCTTCGGCGTGCGGTCGATCCCACGGGATGTCGTCACGGCGATCGTGCACGACCTGCGCGAGCAGATCCCGGGGACCGGCTTCGCCGCTGAGCGGCACAACGGGCTGGCCGCCGAGAGCATGTTCGCCGCGATCCACGACCACCCCGAGGACCTCGTGACGACGCCGGCGATCGAGCTGCTCACCGATGCCTCCGTCGGCAAGCTGCTCGCCCGCAACCCGCACCTGACCGACGAGGAGTTCATCCAGGTCGCCACCGAGGTCGTGGGGGACCGGGCGATCGTCGCCTTCTCCGGAGCCGGTGGGCTGGCAGAGATCTCGGCTGTCGGCGTCACCAAGGCGGCCGCGCTCGCCGGGTGGTGCGCGGAGCTGGGGATCGGCGCGGCCGACGTGTGGGCCTTCGGTGACATGCCCAACGACCTGCCGATGCTCACCTGGGCGGGGCGCTCCTTCGCCGTGGCCAATGCGCACCCGGAGGTGCTGGCCGTGGCGACCGACCGGGCACCGGGCAACGACGAGGACGGCGTGGCGGTCACGCTCGAGCGGCTCCTTGCTCGGTCGACCACAACTGGGCCTCAGTGATCACCGCCCGCGAGGTGGTCCTCCGCTCGTGGCGGGGGCCCGCCCTTCCTGCTGATGGGTCGTGGGAGCGGATGGCGCCG
>JAKDKQ010000159.1 GCA_030453295.1 Janibacter sp. | reverse complement strand
GGGGTCGGCCCCGACGGACACGTCGCCTCCCTCTTCCCCGGGCACCCGGCCCAGCTGACCGACGATGTCCTCGCGGTCGCGGTGCACGACTCCCCCAAGCCGCCACCGGACCGGGTGTCGATCACACTCACCTGTCTCGGCAACTCCCGTCAGGTCTGGTTCGTCGTGGCCGGTGCTGACAAGGCGGACGCCGTGATGCACGGGGTCGCCGGCGCACCGGCCCGGCAGAGCACCGCGGCGCAGGTCCGTGGGCTCGAGCGCACCCTCTGGCTGGTCGACGAAGCCGCTGCCTCGCTCCTGACCTGACCCGGCCCGACCGACGAAGGGCGGCACCTCACCAAGAGGTACCGCCCTTCGTCCGTGCTGTGGTCAGCAGGTCACTGGATCAGGCCACGGTCGCGCAGCTCACCCAGACGTTCGTCGAGGATGGCCTCGCCCTCGGTGTCGGAGCGACGCTCCTTGACGTAGGCGAGGTGGGTCTTGTAGACCTCTGCGGTGGGAGCTGCCGGCGGGTTGTCCTTGTCCTGCCCGGCGGGCAGGCCACAGCGCTTGCACGGCCACTGCGCAGGGATCTCCACGCTGGTATCGACCGAGAAGGACGGCGTGACTTCGTGACCGTTGGCACACCAGTACGTGACGAAGGCTCGCGGGGCGGCGTCGCCACGCTCAGCCTCGCCCATGGGTCCGGCGCCGATACGGCTACCGCGGATCGCGCTGCCACCTGCCATGCGAGCTCCTGGTGTGTGAGTGACGCGTCAGGCGTCGAAGCGGTCGATGAGGCCGATGCCGACGATGGCCGTGAACCAGATCAGTCCCATGATCACGGTGAACCTGGAGAGGTTGCGCTCGGCGACGGAGGAACTGCCCAGGGACGCTGACATGCCGCCTCCAAACATCTCGGACATGCCACCGCCCTTCCCCTTGTGCATGAGGACGAGCAGGGTGAGGATCAGGCCGGTGATCACGAGGATCACCTGCAGTCCGATGCGGACGGCGTTCACGCGATCAGGTCCTTGTCGGTCGGGTCAGTAGGTCAGGATGCCACCGTGGCGGCAGCGCCCGCGTCAGGATACCTCGCGAGGCTGCCCAACACGCTCAGGCGGTGAGGTGCTGCTGGTATCGGCAGATGGCGGCGAACTCCTCAGGCTGCAAGGAGGCACCGCCGACGAGGGCCCCATCGACATCAGTACCGGCCATGATCGAGGCGATGTTGCCCGACTTCACCGAGCCGCCGTAGAGGACGCGCACCGTGTCGGCCGTCTCGGACGAGTACATCTGTGCGAGCTGGCCGCGGATGGCCGCGCAGACCTCTTGAGCGTCCTCGGGAGTCGCGACCTCACCGGTGCCGATCGCCCACACGGGCTCGTAGGCGACGACGAGGGTCTGCGCCTGCTCCGGGGTGATGCCCGCCAGACTTCCCTCGATCTGGGCCAGCACGTGCTCGACGTGCTCGCCGGCCTGACGCACCTCGAGGCCCTCGCCCACGCAGACGATCGGCACGATGCCGTGGCGGTAGGCCGCGACAGCCTTGCCCGCGACGACCTCGTCGCTCTCCCCATGACCATCACGGCGCTCGCTGTGGCCCACCGTGACATAGGTGCACCCGAGCTTGGCGAGGAAGGCACCTGAGATGTCACCGGTGAAGGCGCCGGAGTCGTGGGGGCTGAGGTCCTGGGCGCCGTAGCGCAACGCCAACCGGTCGCCCTCGACGAGGGTCTGGACCGATCGGAGATCGGTGAAGGGAGGCAGGACGACGACCTCGACGCTGGCCACGTCGTGCTTGGCATCACGCAGGGTCCAATCGAGCTTTTGGACCAGGTGGGTGCCCTGGAGGTGGTCGAGGTTCATCTTCCAGTTGCCCGCCATGAGCGGGGTACGTGCCGGGGCCATGTCAGCCCTCCTCATCCTCGAAGACGGACAGTCCCGGCAGGTCCTTGCCCTCGAGGTACTCGAGGCTCGCGCCACCACCGGTGCTGATGTGGCCGAAGTCGCTGTCGGCAAAACCGAGCTGACGCACCGCGGCCGCGGAGTCTCCACCACCAACGACGGTGAGGGCTCCACCCTGCGTCACCTCGACCAGAGCTCGGGCCACGGCCTCGGTCCCGGCCGCGTACGGAGCCATCTCGAAGGCGCCCATCGGGCCGTTCCAGAAGACGGTGCGGCAGTCGGCCAGCGTGTCGGCGAAGTGCCGAGCCGACTCCGGGCCGATGTCCAGGCCCATGCGGTCGGACGGGATCGCGTCGGCAGCGACGACCTCGTGGTCGGCCTCTGCGGAGAACTCGGTGGCGGCCACGATGTCCGTCGGCAGGACGATGTCGACGCCATCGCGCTGTGCCCGCTCGAGGTACTCCGAGACCGTGTCGAGCTGGTCCTCCTCGAGGAGGCTCTTGCCCACCTCGTGCCCCTGCGCCTTGAGGAAGGTGAAGACCATGCCACCACCGATGAGGATGCGGTCGGCCGTCCCGAGCAGGTTGTCGATGACGCCCAGCTTGTCGCTGACCTTGGCGCCGCCGAGGACAACGGCATACGGCCGCTGCGGATCCTGCGTCAGCCGCTGGAGGACGTCGACCTCGGTCTGGACGAGTCCGCCCATCGCTGCGGGCAGACGAGTGGCGATGTCGAAGACCGAGGCCTGGGCGCGGTGGACGACGCCGAAGCCGTCCGACACGTAGGCGTCAGCGAGCTCCGTGAGCTGGTCGGCGAAGGCGCCGCGCTCGGCCTCGTCCTTGCTCGTCTCCCCGGGGTTGAAACGCAGGTTCTCGAGCAGGGCGACCTGGCCGTCCTGCAGACCGTCGACGGTCGAGCGGGCCGAGGCACCCACGGTGTCCTCGGCAAAGGCGACGTCCTCACCGAGGAGCTCGCCGAGGCGGGTCGCGACCGGCGCCAACGAGTACTGCGGGTCCGGGGCTCCCTTGGGCCGCCCGAGGTGGGCACACACGACGACGCGTGCGCCGGCCTGCGACAGACGGGTGATGGTCGGCAACGATGCTCGGATGCGCCCGTCGTCGGTGATGGTCTGCCCGTCCAGCGGGACGTTGAGATCGGAGCGGACGAGGACGCGCTTGCCACGCAGGTCGCCGAGATCAGCGAGAGTCTTCACGGGGTGGGATGCCTTTCGGATGGTGCGGTCGTTGGGTCACAGCGATGCGCCGACGTGGACGACGAGATCGACGAGGCGGTTGGAGTATCCCCACTCGTTGTCGTACCAGCCGACGACCTTGACCTGGTTGCCGATGACCTTGGTCAGTCCGGAGTCGAAGATACAGCTCGCGGGGTCGGTCTCGATGTCCTTGGACACGATCGGGTCGTCCGTGTAGACCAGCTTGCCCACCAGCGGGCCCTCGGTCGCCGCGGCACGCATGATCTCGTTGACCTCGTCCACCGTGGTCTCCCTGGCCGCCTCGAAGGTCAGGTCCGTGACGGATCCGGTCGGGACCGGGACCCGCAGGGCGTAGCCGTCGAGCTTGCCCTCCAGCTCGGGCAGGACCAGGGCGACCGCCTTGGCGGCACCGGTGGAGGTCGGGATGATGTTGAGACCGGCGGCCCGGGCCCGTCGCAGATCCTTGTGCGGGCCGTCCTGCAGGTTTTGGTCCGCGGTGTAGGCGTGGATGGTCGTCATCAGGCCCTTGGTGATCCCGAGCCCGTCGTTGAGCACCTTGGCCATGGGGGCCAGACAATTGGTGGTGCACGAGGCATTGGAGATGATCGCGTGCTCGGCACCGTCGTAGAGGTCGTGGTTGACCCCCATCACGATCGTGATGTCGGCGTTCTTGGCGGGCGCCGAGATGATGACCTTCTTGGCGCCGCCCGTGATGTGGGCGCGGGCTGCCTCGGCGTCGGTGAACAGACCCGTCGACTCGATGACGACATCGACGCCGAGGTCATCCCACGGCAGGTCAGCGGGATCCCGCTCGGCCAATGACGTGATGAGTCGCCCGTCGACGCTGATCCCGCCGTCGACGACCTCCACGTCGCCGGGGAAGCGCCCGAGGATCGAGTCATACCGAAGCAGATGCGCCTGGGTGGCGTCGTCCCCCAGGTCGTTGAAGGCCACCACCTCCACGTCTGCGCCTGACGCCATGACGGCGCGGAAGAAGTTGCGGCCGATCCGGCCGAAGCCGTTGATGCCTACACGAACAGTCACTGTGGGGTGCCTCCCTGGGAGATTCCACGATCGCCGCGGGTGCGGCTCCGTGCACCTTCACCCTATGGCCTGCATCACGTACGCGGGGGCCACCCCACTCGTGATCAGCCGTCGAGCATGTCCGAGGTCAGGGTGGATTCGGTCCCGGGGATGCCCTCGTCCTCGGCCCGCTTGTCGGCCATGGCCAGCAGGCGCCGGATCCGACCGGCCACCGCGTCCTTGGTCATCGGCGGGTCCGCGCGCTGACCGAGCTCCTCGAGCGAGGCCTCCTTGTGCTCCAGACGCAACTGCCCCGCCTCACGCAGGTGGTCGGGCATCTCGTCGCCGAGGATCTCCATGGCCCGCTGCACGCGAGCGCCGGCCGCGACGGCGGCCCGTGCCGAGCGCCGCAGGTTGGCGTCGTCGAAGTTGGCCAGGCGGTTGGCCGTGGCCCGCACCTCCCGGCGCATCCGGCGCTCCTCCCAGGCGAGCACGGCCTCGTGCGCACCCAGTCGCGTGAGCATCGCGCTGATGGCGTCACCGTCACGGATCACGACTCGGTCGATCCCCCGGACCTCGCGAGCCTTGGACGGGATCTCCAGCCGCCGTGCGGCACCGACGAGCGCGAGTGCTGCCTCCTGCCCCGGGCAGGTGATCTCGAGGGAGGAGCTGCGACCCGGCTCGGTCAGCGACCCGTGCGCGAGGAAGGCGCCACGCCAGGCGGCCTCGGCGTCGCACTGGGAACCGCCGACGACTCGCGGGGGCAGACCGCGCACGGGCCGACCGTCGGCGTCGATGATGCCCGTCTGACGTGCGAGGGCCTGTCCGTCCTGGCTCACCCGCACCTTGTACCGGCTGCCCTTGCGCAGTCCCCCGGCGGCGAGCTGTTCGATGGGGTCGCAGTCGTAGCCGTAGAGCTCCTTGATGTTCTTGCGCAGGCGTCGCGCGATCTGGGCCGTGTCGAGCTCGACCTCGATGACGATCCGACGGTTGATCAGGTGCAACCCGTTGGCGAAGCGGAGCAGGCTGGCGACCTCCGCCTTGCGGCAGCAGGTCTTGGTCACCTCGACTCGACTCAGCTCGTCCTTGACCTTGTCGGTCATCGCCATCGGTGGGTTCCTTCCACGTCGTCTGCTGTACAGGCTGTCGCTACGTGCGTCACCCGGGTCACGAGAGGATGTCACGATAGGCCGCGGCGAGCCGCAGCG
>JAKDKQ010000158.1 GCA_030453295.1 Janibacter sp. | reverse complement strand
ACCAGGATCGCCAGTGCGACGAGGATCCACGCGAGTACGGTCATGCCCCCCATGATGCCCCTGCCCGGGACCGGATAGGGGGAAGGGGGTTGATCCGAGGGCTCACCGACGGCCCACGAACCAGCGGCGGATCCGCTCTATCCGCTCGGTGACCTGCTCGCTCGTCGCCTGGGCGAGCTCCGGCCCACCACAGGCACGTCGCAGGTCCATGTGGATGTTGGCGTGCGGCGAGCCCGTCTTGGTCGCATAGGCCGCGACGAGCTTGTTGAGCTCCTTGCGCTGGGCAGCCAAGGCCCGGTGGGCAGCGATCGGGGCGTCGTCATCGGTGCGGGTGCGTCCGGTGCGCTTGGACTGCTTGGTCTGGCGCTCGCTGAGCAGGGCGTGCACCTGGTCCGGCTCGAGGAGGCCGGGCAGGCCCAGGTAGTCCTGCTCGTCCTCGGAGCCGACCTCGGCGTGCAGTCCGAACTGCTGCTTGTCGTAGAGCACGTGGTCGAAGTGGGCGTCGGACTCCAGCGCCTCGAAGGAACCGAGCAGGTCATCGCTCGCGCCCTCGCTGCGGTTGGCCGCCGCGAGCATGCCCTCCTCCTCCGACCAGAGGGGGGCCTCGTCCTCCCGCGCCTCGGGACGGTCCAGCGCGTGGTCGCGCTGCTCCTCGAGGGTGCCGGCGTGGGCCAGGATGATGGGGACGCTCGGCAGGAAGACGCAGGCGGTCTCGCCGCGGCCGCGTGCCCGCACGAAGCGCCCGACGGCCTGCGCGAAGAAGAGGGGTGTGGAGGTCGATGTCGCGTAGACGCCGACGCACAGCCGAGGGACGTCGACGCCTTCGCTGACCATGCGCACCGCAACGAGCCAGCGAGAGGTGCTGCCGGAGAAGTCCTCGATCTTTTGCGATGCGCCGGTGTCGTCGGACAGCACCACGGTCGGCTTGTCGCCGGTGATCTCGGTGAGGATGCGCGCGTAGGCGCGAGCCTGGGTCTGGTTGGTCGCGATGACCATCGCGCCTGCATCGGGCACACCGCGGCGCACCTCGGTCAGGCGCTTGTCAGCGGCTGCCAGCACAGAGGGGATCCACTCCCCCTTGGGATCCAGCGCGGTGCGCCAGGCCTGCGCGACGAGGTCCTTGGTCATCGGCTCACCCAGCCGCGCGGCCACCTCGTCGCCGGCGCGGGTGCGCCAGCGCATCGCCCCGCCGTAAGCCATGAAGAGCACCGGTCGCACGACACCGTCACGCAAGGCGTCGGCGTAGCCGTAGGTGTAGTCGCTGCTCGAGCGCAGGATGCCGTCGTCGCCGTACTCATAGCCGACGAAGGGGATCGGGTTGGTGTCCGAGCGGAAGGGGGTCCCTGTCAGGGAGAGACGTCGGACCGCCGCGTCGAAGGCCTGGCGGATGCCGTCTCCCCACGACTTGTTGTCACCACCGTGGTGGATCTCGTCGAGGATGACGAGCGTGCGCTCGGCCCGGGTCCGGCTCTCGTGGACGGAGGGACGCGAGGCCACCTGGGCGTAGGTGACGGCCACCCCGTCGTAGTCCCGTGAGGTGACGGCCGTGGAGTTGGAGAACTTGGGGTCCAGGTGGATCCCGACCCGGGCTGCAGCATCGGCCCACTGGGTCTTGAGGTGCTCCGTGGGAGCCACGACGGTCACTGCGGTGATCTCACCGGCGGAGAGCAGCTCTGCGGCCACTCTCAGGGCGAAGGTCGTCTTGCCGGCACCGGGTGTCGCGACCGCGAGGTAGTCCCTCTGCCCGGAGGCGAGATAGCGCTGGAGCGCGTCGGCCTGCCAGGCGCGCAGGGCTCCGGCGGTACCCCACGCTGCCCGCCTGGGGAAGGCGGGTGACAGGTTGGACGCAGCAGACTGACTCATCGCAGGGCCACTGTAGATCGCCGCGGCGACAGGACCGAATGGCGACCTCGCTGACCGCCGACGGTCGGCCCGGTCAGGGTCGGGCGTCCATGGCCACCATGGTCTGCAGGCCGGTGCCCAGCTCGCCCATGGCGTCGGCAAGCGTGGTGTGCACCGTGCCGCCGTGGCCGGGGGTGGCGAGTGCCTGCGAGTCCATCCGGACCCACTCCCCGACGGGGTCCCGGTCGAGCGTCACATGCAGGTCGCAGTTGATGTAGGTGTGCCGCCGCGGGTCGAGCGTCAGGGTGATGCCGCCCCCGGAGTCGGCGAGCACGAGGGCTCGCTGCCAGCCGGTCGGCTCCTCACCCTCGACGAGGGGGACGAGCTGTCGCCCCCACGCCACGGTCGTGCCGCCGGCGCCCACTCCCCCGGAGACGATGCGCCACTCGATCGCCTTGAGGTACCCGTCCAGGTGGGCTCCCGGCATCTGCAGGAGGCCGTCACCGACGGCATCCGGCACCGGTTCCAGCGCCGCGGGACGATGCCCCTCCAGCCGGGGGAAGTCCTCAGGCGCCCTCGTGATGCGCCACGCGCGAGCGATCGCTGCCGGTCGCCCATCCGCGCTCGCGGTGGCCTGCAACAGCTGCATCGACCGGCCACCCCGCAGCACCTCGACCTCGACCGTCAGTGGAGCGACGGGGATCGGCCCGAGGATGTCCAGCCGCACATCGGCCAACCGCGTGCCGGGCGCTGACTCGTGCCGCTCCATCGCGCGGGCCAGCAGCGCTGCCGGAGGACCGGCGTGCTGGGCGTGCGGACTCCAGGGGCCGGCGGTGGAGGGACGGGAGTCGAAGGTGTGCTCGTCGACCTGACGGTAGAAGGAGCCCACCCGTGATCAGCCCTCGTCCCCGTCGCCGTCCTGCGGGGAGCGCAGCCCGTCGTAGATCTCCTTGCAGATCGGGCAGATCGGAAACTTCTCGGGGTCCCGCCCGGGGACCCACATCTTGCCGCACAGCGCCTTGACCGGCTCACCGGAGAGGGCGCTCTCGAGGATCTTTTCCTTGCGGACGTAGTGGCTGAACCGCTCGTGGTCACCGGGCTCGGCCAGCTGCGGGGTCGGCTCGGTGCGCTCGAGCACCGCCGTCGACGTCGAGGGGCCACCGGGATCGGTGACCGGCGAACCGGGCTGGGTGGGGTCGGCAGGCGTGCTCATGCCACCCATCGTAGACACGATGGGTCAGTTGAGGTCCGGGTCCACCGGGAAGGTGGACACCCACCCCAGGGACCCGCCCTGGCGTCGCAGGACACGACGCCACAGGGTGGCCGGGTCCTCGTCGAAGATGTCGCCGACCTCGCTGTCGACCACGTACCAACCTCCGCTGGCCCGCTCGTCGGCAAGCTGCTCGGCGCTCCACCCGGAGTACCCGGCGAAGATGCGCAGGGCGCTGACCTGCGGCCAGATGATCTCCTGCGGCGAGTCGAGGTCGACCAGGGAGATCGCGCCGAAGAGACGTTTGACCCCAGGGGGTTCATCGGCGTCTCCGGGGAGACCAGCGAGACCGATCGCGGAGTCGAGCTGCACCGGGCCACCCTGGAAGACGCGCTGCGGCAGGCTCGACCCTGCCTGCCACCCGGGGAGCACGTCGTCGACGGAGGTCTCGAGCGGCTTGTTGAGGATGACCCCCTCGGCGGTCGTCTCGTCGTGCTGCAGCACCAGGACCACACTGCGGGCGAAAAGGTCGTCCGTGAGGTCCGGTGTCGCCACGAGGAGCTGACCGGCGAGCGAGGTGTCCATCCTCAGACCTTAGCCGCGGGGGCGACCCCGGTAGCCACCCTGGCGACCGCCACCACGGTTGCCGCCGCTGTTGCCACCGCGGTGATCACGAGCGCCACGGGGGCCACCCGTGCCCGAGTGGCGACGCGCAGGTCGCGGGTCGACCAGCGTGCGGAAGTCGGCATCCGAGATCGGCTGGCCGCTGGGCTCGACCGCCCCGATGTCCGTGAGGACCTCGGCGTCGAGATCAGTCTTGGTCGGGCGCGCCTCGAGGCCCGCCTGGGCGGCCATGCGGGTGACGTCCTTGCGCTGATGCGGCAGGACGAGGGTGACGACGCTCCCCTTCTCCCCGGCGCGAGCCGTGCGGCCCGCGCGGTGGAGGTAGTCCTTGTGGTCGGCCGGCGGGTCGACCTGCATGACCAGCGAGACATTGTCGACGTGGATGCCACGTGCCGCGACGTCCGTGGCGACGAGCACCGGGAGAGTCCCCGTGCGGAAGGCGCCGATCGTCTTGTTGCGCGCGGACTGGGTCAACCCACCGTGCAGCGGTGCAGCGGCGATGCCCTCCTCGCGCAGCTGGCCTGCGATGCGCTCGCAGCCGAGCTTGGTCCGCGCGAAGATCACGGTGCGGCCGGACCGCGCAGCGATCTTGGCCGTCATCTGCTTCTTGACCTGCGGCTCGATGAGGAGCAGGTGGTGATCCATCGTCGTGACGCTGGCGCCGACGTCGTTGGTGCTGTGCGTGACCGGGTCGGTCATGTACCTGTCGACAAGGTCGGAGACACCGCGGTCGAGCGTCGCGGAGAAGAGCAGCCGCTGGCCGCCGGGAGCACAGTCGTCGAGGATCCGGGTGACGGAGGGCAGGAAGCCCATGTCAGCCATGTGGTCGGCCTCGTCGAGGACGGCCACCTCGACCTCGTCGAGCGTGAGCGCGCCACGGTCGAGCAGGTCGACGAGACGGCCGGGGGTCGCGACGAGGACGTCGACACCCTTGTCCAGCGCCGCGGTCTGGCCCGTGTAGGACAGACCGCCCGCCACGAGCTTGATCCGCAGGCCGCAGACGTGGACCAGCGGCTCGAGGGAGTCGCTCACCTGCATCGCCAGCTCACGGGTGGGCACGAGGACGAGCGCGCGCGGCTTGCGGCTGCGGGCACGACCGCCGGAGAGCCGGGCCAGCATCGGCAGGCCGAAGGCCAGCGTCTTGCCGGATCCGGTCTGACCGCGACCGAGCACGTCCTTGCCGGCGAGCGCGTCGGGCAGGGCGGCCTCCTGGATGGCGAAGGGGGTGGTGATGCCATCGCGAGCGAGGCGCTCCACGAGCACATCCGGCACACCGACAGCGGCGAATCCGTTGTCCTGCGCGACCTCGACCGGTCCACTCGCCGAGGTGCGGGCGGAGGAGGTCCAGGTGTCAGCCTCCTGACGCAGGGCCTCCGGGTCCTCGACCTGGTCGCGACGGGGGGCGAAACCACGACGGTTCTGCTCACGCTCGAAGCGCGGTGCCGCACCACGACGGCTGTCCTCACCATCACGCTGCCAGCGAGCCGGACGTCCGCCGGTCTGCTCGCGGTCGAAGCGCGGCGCGGGGCCACGGCGCTGCCCCTCCGAGCCCGAGCGACGCTGGAAGCCACCGCGGTCATCTGTGCGGTCGTCACGGCGCTGGTAACCACCACGACGGTCATCGCCCTGGCTCTCGCGACGCTGACCCTGGTAACCACCACGGTCCTCGCGACGCT
>JAKDKQ010000157.1 GCA_030453295.1 Janibacter sp. | reverse complement strand
GCGGCGAGTGTCGACCACTGCACGTACCTGTCCGCCGACGACGTGGACGCCTTGGTGGGGGCCGCCGGTACGACGACCGCGACCCTGCTGCCCGGCGTGGAGTTCTCCACCCGATCGCCCTACCCCGACGCCCGGGCCCTGCTCGACGCCGGCGTGTCCGTCGCCCTCGCGAGCGACTGCAACCCGGGCACCTGTTACTCGAGCTCGATTCCCTTCGTCATCGCGCTCGCGGTGCGCGAGATGGGGATGACCCCGAGCGAAGCCGTCGTCGCCGCGACCCGGGGTGGGGCTCGTGCCCTGCACCGTGAGGACATCGGCCGCATCGAGGTCGGCTCCCGCGCCGACCTGACCGTCCTCGAGGCGCCCAACCACCTGCACCTGAGCTACCGGGCCGGGGTTCCCATCGCGCGCGTGTTGGAGGTCTGAGGGCGCCGAGCGATGGTGTGGTCAGGCGGTTAGGCGGTCAGGCGGAATATCCGGTCAGGCTGGGCGACGCTGGACCATCAGGCCGATGTCGCCGCGCTGCACGACGACATCGTCCTGGTTGGTGAGGACGAATTCGCGGTCGAGGATGCCGGCGTCGCCCGCGCTCGTGGCCCGGGCTCCGGTGATCGTGATGGTGCACCGGACCGTGTCGCCGACGAGGACAGGGGCCTCAAAATGCCATCCCTCGATGCCCAGCAGGGCGATCGAGCAGGCCTCGAAGATGCCCAGGCGTGAGGCCAGACCCATCGCGACCGACAGACCGAGGACGCCATGGGCGATGGGCTCACCGAAGCGTCCGCTCGCTGCCAGATGAGCATCGGTGTGCACGGGGTTGGTGTCCCAACTCCATCCGGCGAAGGAGACGATGTCCGCCTGCGTGATGGTGCGTCCCTGGGTGCGGAAGACCTGGCCCTCGGCGAAGTCCTCGAAGTACCAGTCCGCTGGTGAGCCGTGCGGGAGAGTCATGGCATCAGCATGGCGCGTCCCGACACTCACGCCCAGGGGAGAGTCCACGCAGGATCGGGGTCCTCGCCGACGCGACCGTCGACCGACTCACGCAGCAGGTCGGCGTGGCCGGTGTGGCGGCCGTACTCCTCGAGCAGGTCGAGCAGCAGACGGCGCAGGTTGGCGTGGCCCACCTCGGGGATGCCCATGTGCACCGCCTGGTCGCATCCGCCTTCGGCGATCGCCTCGGCATAGCGGCGACGGGCCGTCGCGACCGTCTCGTCGTAGAGCGCGTACAGCTCCTCGGGTGACTCGCTCGGGGCGAAGTCGGAGTCCTCGTCGGCGACGACCTCGTCCCATCGGGTGTCGAGGGGTGTGCCGTGCAGACGGGTGCTGGAGTAGTAGTCCTCGACCAGGGCCAGGTGCTTGAGCAAGCCGCCCAGGGTCAGTGTCGAGCTGCCGATGCGGTCGCTCAGTCCGGCCGCGTCGAGGCCGTCGGCCTTCCACCGGAGGGTGGCGCGCTGCCGGTCGAGGGCGGCGACGATCTGCTCGCCATCAGTGCCGGCCAGGGGTGGCTCCCACGGCGGGTCGATCTCAGGAGTCGGGTCGATCTCGGGTGCCGGGGTCATGACGCCTCCTCGCGTCGGGGATGCCGTCCATCCTGCTCCTGATGGCGCTCACGCGTCAGCCCGAGATCGAGCTCGGGGCGGGCGTCATCGGCAGCGACGGTGTCGAGGAGCTCGGGCGCAGTGAGGGGCCGGGGCGCGGTCGTCACGGGCTGGATCTCGTCCAGCTCGTCGGGGCTGATCCCGATCTCACTCATCCGTCGGGCGCTGACGAGCACCCGTGACTCGAGCGAACCGACGAGCCGGTTGTAGTCCTCGACGGAGCGCTGCAGCGACCGGCCCATGCGGGTGGCGTGCTCGCCCAGCGTCCCCAGCCGGGCGTAGAGCTCGCGGCCGATGGTGAGCAGCTCCTGGGCATCACGAGTGACCGCCTCCTGCTGCCAGGCGTAGGCCACGGTGCGCAGCAGAGCGAGCAGCGTGCCGGGGGAGACGATCACGACCCGCTCGGCCATCGCCTCCTCGTGCAGACCGGGCGCACGGGAGAGGGCCGCAGCGAGGGTGGCGTCCGAGGGGACGAAGCACACGACCATCTCGGGCGAGGGCTCAAAGGCGGTCCAGTAGGCCTTGCCCGCCAACGTCGACACGTGCGAGCGAAGGGAGGCAGCGTGCGCCTCGAGGAGTCGGTCGTGCTCTGCCGGGTCAATCTCCTCGGCCTGGGCCTGCAACCAGTGGCTCATCGGCGCCTTGGCATCGATGACGAGGTGCTTGCCGCCGGGCAGGTGGACGACGACGTCCGGTCGCACCTCCCGCTCGGTGGAGGCCGCCCCCCGCGCTTGCTCGTCGAAGTCGCAGCGCGCGAGCATGCCGGACACCTCGAGCACCCGGCGCAGCTGCACCTCGCCCCAGGCTCCACGCACGGAGGAGATGCGCAGCGACGAGGCCAGCGACGACGCCTCGCGACCCACCCGGGTCGTCGAGTCCTCGACCCGGCCCAGCGCGTCACGCACCGAGGCGTACTGGCTGACCCGGTCACGCTCGAGTTGCTCGACCTTGGCCGAGACCCGGCGCAGGGTCTCGCCGAGAGGGATGAGGGCGGCAGCAGTGCGGTCGTCGTCCTCGGTCGCGAGCTCGTGGTCGTCGAGCCGCTCGCGCAGACCGTCGCGCTCGGCGCGCAGGCCAGAGACCTCCGCACGCGAGGAGAGCCAGACGACCACCCCCGCGCAGAGGGCGCCGACCAGGAGTCCGATGAGCAGGCTCGTGATGTCCATGGCTCCAGCCAAGCAGGGACCACCGACAGGGGTCGGGACCGTTGGGTCATGGCGGCGTGGGGTCACCGCTGGGGTGGATCAGAAGGGCGGGATGTCGCAGTACGCCCGGTCGGAACTGCCTGCCGAGATGCCCAGGAGGTCAGCCAGCGGGGAGTTGGTCCCCGTGGGTGGGGACGAAAGGGCGTCCGTGGCCTCGTCGGTGACTTCCCGATTGGTCCCCGTCAGCGGGGACGAAGGGGGGACCGAGGCATCGTTGGTCGAGCACTCGTTGGTCCCCACCAGTGGGGACGAAGGTACGACCGCGTCGTCATCCGAGTCCACCGCGTGCACGGGGAAGGTGAAGGCCACAGTCCCGCCGGGGGTGATCCACTCGGTCGACCCGGCGGCCCGCAGCCGGTGGGTCCACCGGCGGGAGTGCTTGACCCGGTGGTGGTGACGGCACAGGTCCGACAGGTTGCCCGGGGTGGTCTCGCCGTCCGGCCACGGGGTCGCGTGGTCGACATCGGCCGCCCAGCCCAGACGCGTCGAGTGCGTGGGGCGCTCGCAGCCCCACATCCGACACTTCCCGTCACGGGCGGCGACGAACTCACGCTGTGCCTTGGGGATCGCATAGCTGGTCGTCGAGGTCTCGAGCAGCGTTCCGGTGCGGGCGTCGAGCAGGGCCCGCCCCACCCTCGTGTCGACATGCCCGACGATGGCGGCCACCACGTCGGGCGGGACGAAACCGACCCCGGGGATGGTCGTGCCCGAGATCCATGGGCTGTCGTCCCCCGTGCCCATCCGGACCTGCGTGGTGACGTCGGGCAGCCACTCCTCCGACAGGACATCCACCTGGTCCGCGCCGGCTCCGGCGACGATCCGGACGGTCTCCGTCGTCGCTCGCTCGTACTCGACATCGTCGGCGAGCAGCTCGCGGACCTCGGCGTCGGTCATGTCGCGCCGCCCCACGGACGCGCCTCGGCAGCCGGGACAACTGGGCTGTACGGGAGCGAAGGTCAGTCGAGAGACCGCCGAGGCGATGACTGGGATGCCCAACCGCACCTGCGCCTCGACCTCGACCCCGCGCAGCACCAGATCGGCCAGACCCATCGCTCTCGCCGTGCCGATCGGCATCGTCGGGTCGTCCTCGAGCCGGAGCTTGCCGGCCTCGTCGACGGCCGACGTCAGAGCTGCAGCCATCTCGCTCGGCAGCGTGGCCGTCAGGTAACTCGTGCCGATCGGGCCCGGATCGGTCCGCACGCCCAGACGGGTGGTGCGGTTGGCCTCCGCCCGTGCCCGCATGAGATCAGGGTCGAGTCGGTAGATGAGGCGCCGACAGGTCTTGGCAACCTCGTGCGGCTCCATGTCGGTGATCCGGATGGAGCCGGGCTGCCCACGCCGCTCACCCAGCAGGTGCTCGACGATCGCCTCCGTCGTCTCCGCCTCCGTGTCGCGAGTGTGCTTGTGCACCTGCTCCAGCGCGCGCCGGCTGATCCTGCCGGTGGCCAGCAGCGCTGCCAGGGCGGCAAGATCCGTGGCCGCGCGTGCGGCCAGCCGGCAGCGCCGGTCCGCCTCCGTCGTCCCCACGCCGATGGCCAGGGCCAGCGCGTCGGGTGCCATCTCCGCGACCTGGTCCACGGCCAGCCGCACGTCGCGGTAGCGCCCGTCGGAGTCCCGCCGCTCGCCGTGCCTGTTGAGCTCGGCGACGAGTGTCAGCTCCATCGCGTCGACAGCTCGGCGTGCGGCCTCGGTCGCGCGCAGGGCCGCCTCGAGCTCGGGATCGTCGATGGCCGTTGCCGCGGCCAGTGTCCGCTCACGCGCTCCTGCGACGATGCCGAGCACGCGCCCCATGCCCACCGCCTCCGGCACCACCGGATCCAGTCCTACCTGTACCTGCTCGATGACCTCCACGTCATCTCCCTTCGTCCTCATTGACGACCCCACGACCATCCTCTCGCCGGGCACCGACAACCGAGTGCGCGTTGACGGTGAGGGGCGGCAGCAGGAAGGTGGACGCATGAGGCGGACCCAGCGTGCCGACATGCTCGTGGACGACGACGGGCAGGATCCGCGCTCGCCGCAGGACCTCGCTGGTGACGAGCGGACGATGCTCACCGGCTTCCTCCGTCGGCAGCGCGAGACGCTCGAGGCCAAGTGCGCCGGGCTGACCGCCGAGCAGCTGGCCACGCGGGCGGTGGAGCCGTCGACGATCTCTCTCCTCGGCCTCGTGCGACACATGGCCCGGGTGGAGCAGGGGTGGTTCGCCGAGTGCCTCGACGGGCAGATGATCCAGGGTCACTTCCGCGGCCCGGACAACGTGGACGGTGAGTGGGACGACGCGGTGGGCACCGACGAGTGCGTGCAGGAGGCCTTCGCGACCTGGCGGGCGGAGTGTCGCTCGTCCGACGGGATCATTGCCGGGCACGGGCTGGCGGACACCTTCCGCGACAACGGCGGGTGGGAGTGGAATGTCCGCTCCCTCCTCGGCCACATGATTGAGGAGTACGCCCGCCACCTCGGGCACGCCGACCTGCTGCGTGAGCGGATCGACGGACGGTTGGGGGAGTGAGGGCTGAGCGTGGGTAGCCTCGAACCCATGACGAGCGACGAGCCCACCGAGGAGCAGGTCAAGGCCGCCACGACTCGACC
>JAKDKQ010000011.1 GCA_030453295.1 Janibacter sp. | reverse complement strand
TTGGCCTTCAGCGGCAGGTGCGGGGTGCGCACGATCCACGCCTCGTCGTGGTGGCAGGCGAGCATCTCGATGGTGCCCTCGGGCCGGTCGGGACGCAGCACCGAGGTGACGAGCACGGTGCTCGGGCCCATCGCGCGGGCGGCATCGACGGAGGCGAGCGTCTCCTCGAGCGAGTGCGGCTCGGTGCCTGTGAGGTAGCCCAGCTCGAACTGGTTGGGCGTGATGAGGTCGGCGTGCGGCACGACCTTTTCGCGCAGGAGCACGGGGATCGACTCGTGGACGAAGCAGCCGGAGGTCTCGTTGCCCATGACCGGGTCGCAGGCGTAGATCGCCTCGGGGTTGGCCGCCTTGACCTGGGCCACCGCCTCGAGGATCGTCGCGCCGATGCCCTCGCCACCCTGATAGCCGGAGATGACGGCGTCGATCTCGCTGAAGGCCTCGCGCTCACCGATGCCCGTGACGACGTCCGCGACATCGGCCGGGTCCATGAGCGGGCCGCGCCATGCTCCGTACCCGGTGTGGTTGGAGAAGTTGACCGTGTTGACCGGCCAGACCTCGACACCGAGGCGCTGCATGGGGAAGACGGACGCGGAGTTGCCGACATGTCCGTAGGCGACGTGGGACTGGATGGAGAGGATCGTGGTCACCTCGGCATTCTGTCACCGCCTCGGCCTACCCTGTGGCCATGAGTGACAGCACCGCCGTCGTCCGGGAGCTCGCCCAGCGGGCCCGCACCGCCTCGCGCCACCTCGCCCTGCTCACCCGCGCCGACAAGGATGCCGCGCTCGTGGCGCTTGCGGACGCCGTCGACGCGGCCACCGACCGAGTCGTCGCGGCCAACGCCGAGGACCTGCAGCGGGGACGCGAAGGGGGGATGGCCGCCGGCCTCCTCGACCGCCTGTCCCTCGACGCCGACCGCGTGGCGGCCGTGGCCCAGGCCCTGCGCGACGTGGCCGGCCTGCCCGACCCGGTGGGGGAGGTGGTGCGCGGCTCGACCTTGGCCAACGGGCTGCAGATCCGCCAGGTGCGCGTGCCGATGGGCGTCATCGGGATGATCTACGAGGCCCGGCCCAATGTCACCGTCGACGCCGCCGGGCTGGGGCTGAAGTCCGGCAACGCGATGATCCTGCGCGGCGGCTCCGCCGCGGCGAGCACCAACCGGACCCTCGTCGACACGCTGCGCTCCGCGCTCGCGGCGCAGGGACTGCCGCAGGACAGCGTCCAGCTCCTCGAGGGCGGCCACGACGCGGTCACGGCGCTGATGACGGCCCGTGGGCTCGTCGACCTGCTCATCCCGCGTGGGGGAGCGGGCCTGATCCGGGCCATCGTCATGGAGTCGACCGTCCCCGTCATCGAGACCGGCGTGGGCAACTGCCATGTCTACGTCGACTCGGCAGCCGACCTCGGCAAGGCGCTGGCCATCACCGTCAACTCCAAGACCCACCGTCCGAGCGTGTGCAACTCGGCGGAGTCCCTGCTCGTGCATCGCGGCATCGCGGCCGACTTCCTGCCCAAGGCACTGGCCGAGCTCGCCGCAGCAGGGGTCGCCCTGCACGGCGACCCCGCGACCGCGCAGCTCGCGCCGGAGGGGGTCGAGGTCCACCCGGCGACCGACGAGGACTTCGACGCGGAGTACCTGGACCTGCAGATGTCGGTCGCGGTCGTCGACGACATCGATGCCGCCATGGAGCACGTGCGCAGCCACGGCTCGGGGCACACCGAGGCGATCGTGACGGAGGACCGTGGCGCCGCGCGCCGGTGGACCGCGGAGGTCGACGCGGCCGCCGTGATGGTCAACGCCTCCACGCGCTTCACCGACGGAGGGGAGTTCGGCTTCGGTGCGGAGATCGGCATCTCGACGCAAAAGCTGCACGCGCGCGGCCCGATGGCGCTGCCGGAGCTGACGACGACCAAGTGGGTCGTGGAGGGCGACGGGCAGATCCGCGGCTGACCAACGCCCCCAGATGCAGGCCGAGGGCCTTCTCCGTCGATGGAGAAGGCCCTCGACCGTGTCCGTGGCACGTTCCCTCGCGGGCCCTGCGGCGACTGCAGGCACGACATCGGGCACGAGGCCGCGATGTCGCGGTGACACGTGGACCAGGAGGCGCCGACACTGCTCGAGTCGCCGATGCCCGGCACGGGTGTGGTCCGTGCGGACGTGCGGTGTCGTTATCCCTGTGGTCCTGCCGGCCCCCGAGAGTGGGTGGGCACCCTCCTCGAGCGGCCGCGGTGTGAGGTCTGTTCTACGCGTCCGGGACACCTGACGGCAACAGCAGGGCCAACCCATCGCTGAGCGGACACCACCCACAGACATGTCCACAGGAAGACCGGGTTGTCCTCGTCGTCGCCCACAGGCCTGTGGATGACGTCGGTGGACAACGTCCGGGTAGCATGGGACGCATGCTGAGCACCTTCGCCTCCGTCGTCGCCGAGTCCGGGCACCACAACGAGCTGCCCGTCCCGCCCGCCGTGTACGGCCTGTTCGCCCTGCTGATCTTCGCGATGATGCTCGGCGTCCTCTTCGCCTTCCGTCAGGCCGCGACCAAGCTCCCCGCCGCGCACAACACCGTCGCCCACGACGACCACGGGCACGACGCCGGGGACCACCACTGAGCAAGCGCCTCGGCGTGATGGGTGGGACCTTCGACCCCATCCACCACGGCCACCTCGTCGCGGCGAGCGAGGCAGCGTCCCGGTTCGACCTCGACGAGGTCGTCTTCGTGCCGACGGGCGAGCCCTGGCAGAAGGCCGACAAGCAGGTCAGCCCCGCCGAGCACCGCTACCTGATGACGGTCGTGGCGACCGCCTCCAACCCGAGGTTCACCGTCAGCCGGGTCGATCTCGACCGTGACGGGCCGACCTACACCAGCGACACCCTGCGCGACCTGCGGCGGTTGCGCCCCGATGACGAGCTCTTCTTCATCACCGGCGCGGACGCCCTGGCCCAGATCCTGTCGTGGAAGGACGTCGACGAGCTGTGGGACCTTGCCCACTTCATCGGCGTCACCCGTCCCGGGTACACCTTGAGCGAGTCGGGCCTGCCCGAGGACAAGGTGACCCTCCAGGAGGTGCCCGCCATGGCGATCTCCTCCACCGACTGCCGCCAGCGCGTCAGCGACGGCGAACCAGTCTGGTACCTCGTGCCGGACGGCGTCGTGCAGTACATCAACAAGTACGAGCTCTACACAGACGACCGGAAGTGACCGACACACCGTGGTAGCCACTCAGCACGCCATCGACCTTGCGACCCTCGCTGCCCGCGCAGCGGCCGACAAGCTCGCGACCACCATCACCGGACTCGACGTGTCCGCCCAGATGCCCCTCACCGACATCTTCGTCGTCGTCTCCGCCGACAACGAGCGTCAGGTCCAGGCGATCTCCGAGGCGGTCGAGGACACCCTGCGCGAGGAGGCCGGCGTCAAGACGCTGCGCCGCGAGGGCCACGGCCCCGGTCGCTGGGTGCTGCTCGACTTCGGTGACATCGTCGTGCACTGCCAGCACGACGACGAAAAGGACTTCTACGACCTCGAGCGCCTGTGGCGGGACTGCCCGCACCTGGACCTCGGGGCGGTGGGCTCGCAGCAGACCGCCGACGAGCAGTGACCGAGGCGACCCGGCGGGTCTCCGCCGAGGCCTCCGGCGGCACGAAGGGGGATCCCCGTCGCCTCATCGTGCTGCGGCACGGTCAGACCGGCTCCAATCTCAAGGGCATCTGGCAGGGCCAGCTCGACCACGAGCTGACCGACCTGGGCCGTGAGCAGGCGCGCGCCGCCGCGGCGGCGATCGCCTCCCTTCGTCCCACGCGGGTGGTCTCCTCCGACCTCATGCGCGCTCGGGACACGGCACAGGAGGTGGCCGCCGCGAGTGGCGACCTCCCGGTGACCACGGACGAGCGGTGGCGCGAGATCCACGCGGGAGGCTGGCAGGGCCTCACGGCCGCGCAGGTGTACTCGCAGTACCCGGAGGATGCCGACAAGCTGATCAGCGGCGAGGACTTCAAGCGCGGCGGTCACGGCGAGTCCCTCGCCGATGTCGGCGTACGCACCCGGGCCGCCCTCGATGAGCTCCTGGCGTCGATGGCCCCGGGGGAGTGCGTCGTCATCGCCACCCACGGCGTCACCGGCCGCTCGCTCGTCGCCGAGCTCGTCGGCCTCGACCAGAGCACCGCGTGGCGGGTGCTCGGTGGCTTCGGCAACTGCCACTGGGCCAGCCTCGAAGAGGGGCGTTCCGGGTGGCGGATCACCCAGTGGAATGCCTCTGCCGAAGGGCTGTGAGCCCCGGGCGCCACTCGATTTGGTGATCGAGGGGGGCCTATGGATATAGTCTGGCAGTCCCCTTCGGGGGAAACCCACTCGGGGCTGTAGCGCAGTTGGTAGCGCACCTCCATGGCATGGAGGGGGTCAGGGGTTCGAATCCCCTCAGCTCCACCAGTGGTACAGCCAAGGCCCGGACCGATACGGTCCGGGCCTTGTGCGTTCCCGTACCTTTGCGCCCATGCGCGATGCCACCCTCCGACCCGTGGGCGCCGGGGTGGTCACGGCCCTCGTCGGCTTCACGAGTGCCTTCGTCATCGTCCTGGCCGGTCTCGAGGCGGTCGGCGCGAGCCACGTCCAGGCCGCGAGCGGGCTCATGGCCGTCACGGTGCTGATGGCGCTGGGCTCGATCTCCCTGTCGCTGTCCACGCGTCTGCCGATCACCATCGCGTGGTCGACGCCCGGGGCGGCCCTGCTCGCCTCCACGGGCGCGGTCGACGGCGGCTGGCCGGCGGCCGTCGGTGCCTTCCTCGTCACCGGTGTGCTCGTCCTCGCGACCGGGCTGGTGCCGGCACTGGGCGCGCTCATCACCCGCATCCCCGCCTCGATCGCGCAGGCCATGCTGGCCGGCATCGTCCTGCAGCTGTGCCTCGGTCCGGTCACGGGGATGGCGGCCAACCCGTGGGCCGTGGGACCGGTCGTGCTGGTGTGGCTGCTCTCCCTTCGTCTCCTGCCGCGGTGGGCCTCGCCCCTGGCCTTCGTGGCGGCCGCCGTCGTCATCGGCGTCCACCTCGCCCGCTCGGGGACGCCCCTCGAGGCAGCGACCCTCGTGCCGAGGCTGGAGCTGACAACTCCCGCCTTCACCCTCGGGGGACTGGTCGGGATCGCCCTCCCGCTCTACCTCGTGACGATGGCCTCACAAAATGTCCCGGGCATGGCCGTCATGCGTGGCTTCGGCTACGAGGTGCCGTGGCAGCGCTCGATGCTCGTCACGGGTGTCGGCACCGTCGTCGGCGCTCCGGCGGGTGGCCACGGCATCAACCTCGCGGCGATCAGCGCCGCGCTGGCGGCCGGCCCGGAGGCGGGCGAGGACACCTCACAGCGGTGGATCGCCAGCGTGACCTCGGGTGTGCTCCTCATCCCGATCGGCATCGCTTCCGCGGCCCTGGCCACGCTCGTCTCGCTGGCCCCCGAGGGGGTCGTCCCGGCGGTGGCCGGCCTGGCGCTCGTCGGCACGCTCGCGGTGTCCCTCAAGGCGGCCCTCGCCGAGCCCGCGGACCACGTCCCCGCGATCACCACCTTCGTCATCGCGGCGTCGGGGATCGCCATCGCCGGCATCAGCGCGGCCTTCTGGGCCATCGTCGTCGGCGTCGGTGTCAGGAGCGCGCTGCGCATGCATCGCTCGCGTGCATGATGGGTGGATGAGCACCGTCCACACGATCGGTCACTCGACGCGGCCCGTCGACGAGTTCATCACTCTGCTGCACGAGCTCGGCATCACGCGGGTCGTGGACATCCGCACCGTGCCCAAGTCGCGGCACAACCCGCAGTACTGGCATGACGCCCTCGCCGCGTCCCTGACCGAGGCCGGGCTCGGGTACACGCACATCGAGGAGCTGGGCGGGCTGCGCAAGCGCCGACCGGACTCGGTCAATACCGAGTGGCGCAATGCCTCCTTCCAGGGCTACGCCGACCACATGGGCACCGAGGAGTTCGAGCGGGGCCTGGCCCGGCTGCTGGAGATGGCCAAGGAGGAGTCACCGGTCATCATGTGCGCCGAGGCGGTGCCGTGGCGCTGTCATCGCTCGCTCGTCGGCGACGCGCTGGTCGTGCGGGGCGTGCGCGTGCTGGACATCATCGGGGACAGTGCGCCCAAGGAGCACACGCTGACCTCCTTCGCCGTCGTCGTCGACGGTACCCACGTGACCTACCCGGGCACCGGCGACGACGGCGAGTGAGGCTCGACGAGGAGCGAGGTCAGCGGGCCTGCGCGTGGTACTCGTGGTTGGGGACCATGCCCAGGGCGCTGGAGACGCGGTTGGTCATGTTGAACATCCCGATGATCTGGACCGCCTCGAGGATCTCGTGCTCGTCCAGACCGGCCTCACGCATCGGCTCCAGGTCAGCGGCCTCGACCGAGCCCGGTGCCGTCGTGAGCAGCTCGGCGTACTCGGCCATCGCCCGCTGACGATCGCTCAGCTCGGCCTGGCGCCAGTTGACGGCGACGAGGTCGGCCATCACCGGGTCGCCCGAGTACTCGCGCAGGGCTGCCCCGTGGGAGACGGCGCAGTAGGTGCACTGGTTGATGCCGCTGACGACGACCGCGATGAGCTCGCGCTCGTCGTTGCTCAGGTGGCCCTCCTTGTTGACCAGGAGGTTGAAGTACTTCCACCACGCCTCGAACTGGGCGCCGTTGAGCGCCTGAGCGCGAAAGACGTTGGGGATGAAGCCGAAGGCCTCCTTGGACTTGGTCCACAGCCGCTGGACGCCCTCGGGCACGTCGTCGACGTCGGGGACACGCAGGAAGGAGATCGGACGCTGTTGTTGACCCATGACGGCAACGTACCGGCTGGGGAAGGAGCCGGACAGGGGGCAGGATGGCAGGACGCATCCCCGTCGAAGGAGTTGTCATGGAATCGCTGTCACTGACCGATCTGGCGCAGGAGCACCTGGGCAAGGCACGAGAGGGGTCCGCCGGACGCAGCGCCGTGACGGTCCACGGCCACCATGACTTCGTCCTGCGTCAGACCCTCATCGCCCTCCTGCAGGACCAGGCCCTCGCCGAGCACGACAGCCCGCGGGAGGCGACGCTGCAGGTGCTGCACGGGCGGGTGCGCCTGACCGCTGGTGAGGAGACCTGGGAGGGCGGCGCGGGGGAGATGCTCGTCATCCCGCCGGCTCGCCACGACCTGCTGGCCCTCGAGGACGCCGTCGTGCTCCTCAGCGTCGGCACCGGGGCGTGACGTCTGCTCGCGCGCTCACCGCCCTCGGCGCCCTGGGTGTGGTCGTGGGTGGGCTCGTCGCGGCCTTCACCGGTCCGATGGACTGGACGAAGGGGAGCTGGGCTGCGGCCTATCTCGTGCTCGTCGTCGGTGTGGCCCAGTACGTCATGGGTCGGTTCCGGGCGGTGGACGCCAGGGACGACCGGGCCGGTTGGGTGCAGCTGGCCGGCTGGAACCTCGGCAGCGCCCTCGTGATCGGCGGCACCCTCGTCACGACGCCGCTGCTCGTCGACCTCGGGTCGCTGCTGCTCGTCGTCGCGCTGGTCCTGGCCCTGAGAGCGCAGGCCGGGGGAGTGCCGCCTGCTGCCGTGCTGGCCTACCGGGGGCTGCTGCTGGTGCTCGCGGTCACCATCCCCATCGGGATGCTGCTGTCACACCTGCGCAACTGAGATCTCGAGGAGCCGAGCAGCGTTGTCGTGCAACACCTTGCGCTCCCACTCGACGCCCAGGCCCAGCCCCCGCACGGCCGCGACGGCGTGCTCGTAGGGGTAGGGGATGTTGGGGAAGTCGCTGCCGAAGAGCACCCGGTCACCGAGCGCGGCCAGGTCGTCCAGGCGCTCGCGGGGGAAGGGTGACGTCTCCTCGGTGAAGTCCGTGAAGGCCATCGTCGTGTCGAGGCGCACATCGGGGTGCTCGGCGCAGATGTCGAGGAAGTCGCCGTAGTCGGGCATGCCCATGTGGGCGATGACGAGCACGAGACCCGGGTGGCGCTGCAGCAGGTCGCGC
Organism: Janibacter sp.; assembly: GCA_030453295.1. GTDB lineage: Bacteria > Actinomycetota > Actinomycetes > Actinomycetales > Dermatophilaceae > Janibacter. Next base: position 10,421 of record JAKDKQ010000011.1, on the reverse strand, counting down.
ACGGCCTGCGGCCCGGTGAAGCGGCCAGGCGCCGGGCCGTTGCCCGCGTGCATGACGATCGGGGTGCGGCTGCGCTCCAGCACCGGCCACACGTCGTCCAGGAGCGGGTCGGCCAGCGAGTAGTCACCGACCTGCACGTGCGCCTTGAAGATGCGTGCACCCGCCTCGATCGCGGCCGCGGTGTAGTCCGCTGCGCCGGGCTCGGGGTAGAAGGTCGCCGAGTGCAGCACGTCGTCGTGCTGCGCCGCGAACTCGCTCGACCAGTCGTTGAGCCACTGCGCCATCCCGGGCCGGTGGGCGTAGTTGAGCGAGGTGAAGGCCCGCACACCGAGCGCTCGCAGGGTGGCCAGGCGGCCCCCTTCGTCCTCGCGGTAGGTGATCGGCCACGCCCGCCCGAGGAGCGGACCGGCCGAGTCGAAGTAGGCCCACACCTTGTCCAGCACCCGCTGGGGCATGAAGTGGGTGTGGATGTCGATGATCTCCGGCAGGTCGCGCGCGTCCATGGGCACACCATAGGCACTAGGTTCCGGGGCATGGACGGGACGCTGCTGGAGGTCATCGGCTGGCTCGGGTCTGCCGTCCTCGTCGTCTCGCTGCTGCAGACCAACCTGCACCGGCTGCGCTGGATCAACCTGGTCGGCTGCCTCGTGCTCATCGGCTACAACGGCGTGGTCGGGGTCTGGCCGATGGTCGGGCTCAACATCGTCCTCGCGGCGATCAACGTCTGGTACCTCGTGCGCAGCCACCGGGAGCGGCACGACGAGCGGGCCTACGAGGTCCTGCAGGTGGACGGCGACGACACCTATCTGCGGCACGTCCTGCGGGTGCACGCGGCGGACATCCAGCGGTGGCAGCCGGGCTTCGTCCACGACCCCGCGGCCGGCGACGAGGCCTATCTCGTGCTCACCGGCGACGCGACCGTCGGTGTCGTCATCGTGCGTCCGGGACCGGCGAAGGGGGAGGCCCAGGTCCTCCTCGACCACGTCACCGCGCGCTACCGCGACCGCACCCCGGGGGAGTTCGTCTTCGGCGAGCACGGTCCCTTCCGTCAGGGTGGCCACACCGTCGTGAGGACCCCGCGCGGCATGCGCGAGCCCTACTACGCACGCCTCGGGTTCACCCCCGAGGGCGACCACTACGTGCTGCACACCGACCCCGGAGCCTCATGAGCCTGCCCGAGCTGACCGCACCCGTCTCCCTCACCCGCAGCGACGGGCGGCTCAACCCGGCAGCCGTCGGCTGGGCCCGGCAGCCGCTCGTCGAGACCGCCGGCATCGGCCGGGGCCGAGGCCGCAACAAGCGCTGGGAGTACTGGGGCGTCGTCACCCCGACCCACCTGATCGGCGTGACCGTCTCGCACATCGACTACGCCGCCGTCCACGAGGTGTGGATCCTCGAGATCGCGAGCGGCCGCACGTGGCACCGTCAGGCGACCCTCGTGCCGCCGCGCGGTGTCACCCTCCCCGAGAGCCTCGGCACCGGTCCGGTCCGCGCTCGCACCCGCGGGCTCGAGGTCGATATCGACGAGATCGAGGGCGGGACCCGGCTGCGCGGTCGGATCGAGGGTGCCTCCTTCGAGATCGTGGCTGCGCTGCCGCCCGGTCACGAGCGACTGTCCGTCGTCGTGCCGTGGAGCGAGACCCGCTTCCAGTACACGGTCAAAGACGTGGCCCGGCCGGCGAGCGGCCACCTCACCCTCGACGGACGCAGGGTCGAGCTGGTCGAAGGGAGCAGCTGGGCCGTCCTCGATCACGGTCGTGGTCGGTGGCCTCACGACATCCGGTGGAACTGGGGCGCCGGGTCCGGCACCACTGCCGGGCGCACCATCGGGCTGCAGGTCGGCGGCCGGTGGACGCAGGGCACCGGCTCGACGGAAAACGCGATGGTCATCGACGGGCGGGTCCACCACATCCCCGTCGAGTTGGACTTCGACTACGACATCGAGCGCTGGCGTGAGCCGTGGCGGGTCACCGGGGGCGGGCTCGAGACGACCTTCACCCCCTTCCACCTCAAGGCGACGCACACCGATCTGCGGGTCTTGGCCTCGCACACCGACCAGTGCTTCGGTCACTGGTCGGGGACCTTCATTGACGAAGGGGGCGAGGTCACCCCCTTCGTCGATCTGGTCGGTTGGTGCGAGGAGGTGCACAACCGATGGTGAGGGGACGGCGCCGGTGGTGGGCCGCCGGAGGGGTGCTCGCCCTCGGCGTGGCCGCGATCGTGGCGCCCAACGTCTGGGTCGCCCGCAGCGCCTCGGGGCAGGTGCACGCCGTCGAGGACGCGCCGCACCGGTCGGTGGCAATCGTCCTCGGGGCCGGGCTGACGGCGCAGGGCCGACCCACCCCGTTCCTCGAGGGTCGGCTGGACATCGCCCGACGGCTCTACGAGCAGGGGAGCGTCGACGCGATCCTCGTCAGCGGCGACAACCGGACGCACGCGTACGACGAGCCGACCGCCATGCGCGACCACCTCGTCGAGGCGGGTGTCCCGACCGAGCAGGTCGTCATGGACTTCGCCGGGCGCGACACCTACGACACCTGTGTGCGGGCCAAGAGGATCTTCGAGGCACCCGACGCGATCATCGTCTCGCAGAGCTATCACGTGCCCCGCGCGGTCGCGGTCTGCAATGCCATCGGTCTGGACACCATCGGGGTGGGTGACGACAGCGCTCGCCGGTTCGCCGGCCCCTACCGGGCGGGCGAGCAGCGCGAGTACCTCGCCAATGTCAAGGCGGCCGTCGACGTGCTCAGCCGACGTGACCCCGTCCTCGGGGAGGTCGAGCCCGGGATCACCGATGCGCTGGCGCGGGCCCGATCGGACGCCACGTAGTCTGAAGCCCGATCGTCAACCCCGGGAGAAGCAGCACAGATGAGCGAGACGCCCTACCGCTACACCGCGGAGATGGCCGGCCGGATCGAGACCGGCTGGCAGGATCGTTGGGAGGAGCTCGGTACCTTCCGGGCGCCCAACCCCGCCGGCCCGTGGGCCGAGCCGGAGCGGGTGAGCCAGCACGACGGCCACATGCTCGTCCTCGACATGTTCCCCTACCCCTCGGGCGCTGGCCTGCACGTCGGCCACCCGCTGGGCTACATCGCGACGGACGTCTACGCGCGCTACCACCGGATGCTCGGCAAAAACGTCCTGCACTGCCTGGGCTACGACGCCTTCGGCCTGCCGGCGGAGCAGTTCGCCGTCCAGACCGGCCAGCACCCGCGGGTGACGACCGAGGCCAACATGGTCACGATGAAACGTCAGCTGCGCCGTCTCGGGCTGGGCCACGACGACCGCCGCGCCTTCGCGACGATCGACCCGGACTACTACAAGTGGACCCAGTGGATCTTCCTGCAGATCTTCAACGCCTGGTACGACGAGGACGCCGAGCGTCCCGACGGCGGGCGGGGTAGGGCCCGGCCCATCGACGAGCTGATCGCCTCCTTCGCCTCCGGTGAGCGTCCCCTGCCGAAGGGGGAGACCCGCACCTGGGAGGAGCTGTCCGGTCCGGAGCGCTCCGCGGTCCTCGACGAGTACCGCCTCGCGTACACCAGCCACGCGCCGGTCAACTGGGCCCCGGGCCTGGGCACGGTCCTGGCCAACGAGGAGGTCACCTCCGATGGCCGCTCCGAGCGGGGCAACTACCCCGTCTTCAAGGCCAACCTGCGCCAGTGGATGATGCGGATCACCTCCTACGCCGACCGGCTCGCCGACGACCTGGACCGCGTGGACTGGCCGGACAAGGTCAAGGCCATGCAGCGCAACTGGATCGGGCGCAGCGAGGGCGCTGCGGTGACCTTCACCGCGCAGGGGAGCGACGGTAGCGAGCACGGCATCGAGGTCTTCACGACCCGCCCCGACACCCTCTTCGGCGCGACCTTCATGGTCCTCGCCCCGGAGCACCCGCTGGTGGACTCCCTTGTCCCGCAGGGCGGCTGGCCCGAGGGAACCAAGGACGCGTGGACCGGGGGAGCAGCGACGCCCGCCGAGGCCGTCGCCGCCTATCGCGACGCGGCCGGCCGCAAGAGCGATGTCGAGCGTCAGATCGACACCAAGGACAAGACCGGCGTCTTCACCGGGGGCTGGGCGACCAACCCGGTCAACGGCGAGCGCATCCCCGTCTTCGTCGCCGACTACGTCCTCATGGGCTACGGCACCGGGGCGATCATGGCCGTGCCCGCGCACGACGCCCGTGACTTCGACTACGCCACCGCCTTCGAGCTGCCGATCCGGCACGTCATCGCGCCGCGCGACGGTCAGATCGACGAGTCGGCCCCCTTCGTCGGGGATGGTGTGGCCACCGCCTCGAGCAACGACGAGGTGAGCCTCGACGGCATGGACGTCACCGAGGCCAAGGCGGCGATCACGGCCTGGCTGGACGAGCGCGACCTCGGCCAGGGGACGATCAACTACAAGCTGCGCGACTGGCTCTTCTCCCGGCAGCGCTACTGGGGCGAGCCCTTCCCGATCGTCTTCGACGAGGAGGGCGTGGCCCACGCGGTCCCCGAGTCGATGCTGCCGATCGAGCTGCCCGAGGTCGACGACTACAGCCCGCGCACCTTCGAGCCCGATGACGCGAGCAGCGAGCCCGAGCCGCCGCTGGGCCGCGCCACCGAGTGGGTCGAGGTCGAGCTGGACCTCGGCGACGGGGTCAAGAAGTACCGGCGCGAGACCAACACGATGCCCAACTGGGCCGGGTCCTGCTGGTACTACCTGCGCTACCTCGACCCCGCCAACTCCGACGCGCTCGTCGACCCGGCCAACGAGGCCTACTGGGTCGGCCCGCGCGACGAGGCCGTGCCCGGCGCTCCCGCCGGCACCCGTGACCCGGGTGGCGTCGACCTCTACATCGGCGGCGTCGAGCACGCCGTGCTGCACCTGCTCTACGCCCGCTTCTGGCACAAGGTCCTCTTCGACCTCGGTCACGTGAGCAGCGAGGAACCCTTCCGCAAGTACTTCTCGCAGGGCTACATCCAGGCCCACGCCTACCGCGACGACCGGGGCCAGCCGGTGCCGGCCGCCGAGGTCGAGGAGCGAGTCGACGAGCAGGGGACGACGTCCCATCTGTGGCAGGGCCAGCCGGTCACCCAGGAGTACGGCAAGATCGGCAAGTCGCTGAAGAACGCCGTGAGCCCGGACGAGATGTACGAGCAGTTCGGCGCCGACACCTTCCGCGTCTACGAGATGTCGCTCGGCCCGCTGGAGCAGTCCAAGCCGTGGGAGACGCGCGCCGTCGTCGGCAGCCAGCGCTTCCTGCAGCGCCTGTGGCGCAATGTGATCGACGAGGAGAGCGGTGAGGTCGACGTCGTCGACACGGCGCTCGACGCCGACACCGAGCGACTGCTGCATCAGACGATCGCCGCGGTCACGCAGGACTACGGGTCGCTCGGCTTCAACACCGCGATCGCCCGCCTCATCGAGCTCAACAACGCGCTCACCAAGCTCGGAGACGTGCCGCGTGCGGCGATCGAGCCGCTCGTGCTGATGGTCGCCCCGATCGCGCCGCATCTCGCCGAGGAGCTGTGGTCGCGGCTGGGTCACTCCAACTCGCTGAGCGCCGAGCCCTTCCCCGTCGCCGACCCGAGCAAGATGGTCGAGTCGAGCGTCACCTGCGTCATCCAGATCAAGGGCAAGGTGCGCGACCGCGTCGAGGTCCCCGCGGACATCAGCGAGGCCGACCTCGAGGCGCTGGCGCTCGATCGCGACAAGATCAAGGCCGCGACCGAGGGTGGGGTGCGCAAGGTCATCGTGCGCGCGCCCAAGCTGGTCAACATCGTCACGGCCTGAGGTGGCACGTCACGCGCCGCTCAGGCGCGTGGCCGTACCGGGTGCTCGGAGAGGATCGACACCCGGTTGAAGGCGTTCATCGTCACGGCTGCCCACTCGAGCGCCGCGAAGGCCTCCTCGCCCAGGAGGTCGCGCGCGGAGGCGAGCGCCGCCCTTCGCTCCTGAGGGTCAGGCAGGGTCGTGGTGACCTCGGCGACGTGCAGGACGGCGCACTCGACGGTGTCGAAGACCGCTGACTCCTGCCAGGCCGACAGCTGCGCGATGCGCTGGACCGTGGCGCCGGCCTCGATCGCCATCCGGGTGTGCATGTCGAGGCAGTAGGCGCAGCCGTTGATCTGCGAGATCCGCACATTCATCAGCTCGATCGTCTCGCGCTCCAGGCCGGCGGCCTCGGCGGCGGCGGCGACCTTGAGCGCGAGGGCGTTGAGGGCCTTCCACGCCTCCGGCACGGTCTTGTCGAGGTAGGGCAGGCGCTGCGTCGTGGACATGCTCGTCAGGCTATCCGCGGACGTCTGGCGCCCGGGCGGCACGCTCTCGATACGCTCGCCTCGTGAGCATCGCCGTCATCACCGACTCGACCGCCTCGTTGCCGCAGGAGCTGCGCACCGAGCACGGGATCACCGTCGTGCCCCTGCACGTGGTCGTCGACGGGCAGGATCGGGTCGAGGGCGACGACGAGGGTGCCGACTGGGTGGTGGATGCCCTGCGCCGCAAGGCCGACATCAGCACCTCGAGACCGGCTCCGCTCGCCTTCCTGCGGGCCTATGAGAAGGCGGCGCAGGGAGGGGCTGAGTCGATCATCTCCGTGCACCTGAGCGCGCAGATGTCCGGGACGGCGGACTCCGCTCGCTCGGCGGCGCTGGAGTCGCCGGTGCCGGTGCACGTCGTCGACTCCCACACCATCGGGATGGCCGTGAGCTTCGCGGCCATCGGCGCGACCCGTGACGCGGCGGCCGGCCGGGACGTCGAGGACGTGCTGGAGCGGCTGGAGCGCCGGCTGGACGCCTCGTCGGTCCGGCTGCTCGTCCACAGCCTCGACCGGCTGCGACGGGGTGGACGCATCGGCGGTGCCAGAGCGCTGCTGGGCTCGGCCCTCGCGGTCAAGCCGGTCCTGCACGTGCAGGACGGCCAGGTCGAGCCGCTGGAGAGGGTGCGCACGGCCGGCAAGGCGATCGCCCGGTTGCAGGCGCTCACCGTGGACTACTCCGACGCCCTGCCCGGGTGGGCCGACGGAGTCGACGTCGCCGTGCAGCACGTCGACGCCGGCGAGCGGGCGCAGGGCCTGGCGCGGACTCTGGCCGACGCGCTGAGCACCAAGGTGGAGACCACCCGGCTGAGCGCGACGGTCGCCTCGCACGTCGGGCTCGGGACGATCGGCGTCGCGGTGGTCCCCCGCATCCGCGACTGACGATCCACACCCGCGGCCACGTCGCTGCGCTGATCCACATCGGGGGCAGGACACCGTCCGGGGCCGGGAAGGCTCCATAGCGTCGCTGCCATGAGCCGCGCCAGCGAACCCTCCGTCCGGGTGACCGAGATCCTCGACGAGGACCGCGACCCGCGGCCGCTGGAGCTGCCGGCGACGCTCGCGGCCGGCCGCTACGGGGTGAGCCGCCAGGCCATCATCGGTGTGGCGCTCGTCGTCGCGCTCGCCGTGGCGATGCTGGGTGGGCGCTATCTCCTGGCGCGGGGAGATGCCGCACCCCAGCCCGTGACGATGGGCGAAGGGAGCGAGCCCGGTCCGAGCGCCGACACCCTCCCCGGGGCCGGCCCCACGACGCCGACGGCAGCGGCCGGGGCGACGACGGCGGCACGCGTGACCGTCCACGTCGTCGGTGAGGTCGAGCGTCCGGGGGTCGTCACACTGGCCTCGGGCTCGCGTGTTGACGACGCACTCGACGAGGCCGGAGGAGCCACCTCGGAGGCCGACCTGTCAGGGGTCAACCTCGCCCGGCCGCTCGTCGACGGCGAGCAGGTCGTCGTGCCCGCACCGGGGGAGGCGGCCGTGGGTGCACCACCGGGTGCAGGAGGTCCGGCGGGTGCACCACCGGGAGCTGCAGGACCCGGCGGGGGCGCGTCGCTGGTCAACCTCAACACCGCGGACCTCGCCACCCTCGAGACGCTGCCCGGTGTCGGGCCGGTGCTCGCCCAGCGGATCCTCGACTGGCGCACCGAGCACGGGCAGTTCACCGCCATCGAGGAGCTCGGCGAGGTGAGTGGCGTCGGGGACAAGACCTATGCGCAGCTCTCGCCCAAGGTCACCGTGTGAGCCAGGAGCCGCCCGTCCTCGACCTGCGACTCCTCGTGCCGTGCCTGAGTGCGTGGGCGCTGGGTGCCTGGGCCCTGACCTGGTCGGGTCAGCAGCGGGCGGTGGGGGCACTGTGTGCCGTGGTGCTCCTGCTCGTCGCGACCGCCCTCGGTGTGCGGTACCGGGGACGGCACGCTCGCCCGTCGTGGCGACGCGACGGACCGGGTGCGATGGCGCTGGCGCTCGTCGCAGCGGCGCTCGTCCTGGGCTCATCGGCGGCCCACGAGGCCACGCGGAGCCTGGGTCCGATCGACGAGCTGGCGGGGCAGGGCGCGATGATCCGCGCCCAGGGCGTGGTCCTCACCGAGCCGATCGTGCGGGCGGGACGGGCGAGCAGCGACTCGGGGAGCGACCCACCCCAACAGATCCTGCTGCGGGTCCGGCTGGAGACGGTGACCGCGCGAGGGATGACGACGCAGGTGAGTGCGCCGGTCTTCGTCCGGGCCACGCAGGCGTGGGCAGACGTGGGATGGCACGACCGGATCTCGTTGTCCGGCAAGCTCTCACCAGCTGACCCGGCAGACCCGGAGGTCGCGGCGCTCAGTCCACGTGGCCCACCCGAGCTGGTGGGCGAGCGGTCGACGGTGCGCACGGCCGCCGAGCACCTGCGCAGCGGGATGCGGGCAGCGGTGGAGCCGCTCCCCGCAGACGCCCGTGCTCTGCTGCCTGCGCTCGTCATCGGGGACACCTCGCTCACCCCGCAGGAGCTCACCGACGACATGCTCGTCACCGGGATGTCGCACCTGTCCGCCGTCAGCGGCTCCAATGTCGCGGTCGTGCTGGCGGCCCTGGTCGGTGCCTGTCGCGCAGGTGGCGTACCGCGACGCTGGAGACCCTGGGTGGCCGGTGCCGGGCTGGCCTTCTTCGTCGTCCTGGCCCGACCCGAGCCGAGCGTCATCCGGGCAGCGACGATGGGCGCCATCGGCCTGCTGGGGATGAGCTCCTCTCGTCGCGGCTCGGGCACCCCGGCGCTGTGCGCAGCGATCCTGGCGCTGCTCACGTACGACCCGTGGTTGGCCCGCTCCTACGGCTTCGTGCTGTCGTCGCTGGCGACCCTCGGGTTGCTGCTCTTCGTCCGGCCGTGGTCAGCGGCGATCAACGCGCACCTCCCCCGACGCCTGCACCTCGTCGGCCCCGCGGTCGCCATCCCCCTGGCCGCCCAGCTCGTCTGTGGGCCGGTCATCGTCCTGCTCCAGGGCAATGTCAGCCTCATCGCCGTCGTCGCCAACCTCGTGGCGGCCCCCTTCGTCGCGCCGGCCACCGTCCTCGGCGTGAGCGTCGCCCTCGTCGCCGTGATGAGCACGACCCTGGCGACGCTCGTGGGGTGGTGCGGGGCCCCCTTCGCGCTGGCCATCGCGTGGACCGCCCGGGTGAGCGCGGACGTGCCGGGTGGAGCCCTGCCGTGGCCCGACGGGTCGCTCGGCGCGGTGCTGCTCACGGTCATCACCACGCTTGGTGTGCTGTCCGGGCCGTGGGTGATCAGGCGCACGCGGGCCAGCCCGCTCGTGGCACTCGCGCTCGTCGTGGTGGTCGTCGTGGCGGCGCTGCCGCAGCGCACCCTCGTCTGGCCGCCGGGCGACTGGCGCATCGTCGCGTGCGATGTCGGTCAGGGGGACGGGCTGGTCCTCGCCTCCGGACCCGGGCGTGCGGTGCTCGTCGATGTCGGTCCGGAGGGCGGCGGGATCGACGGGTGCCTACGACGTCTGGGGGTGCGCACGCTCGATGCGGTGGTGCTCACGCACTTCCACGACGACCACGTCGGCGACCTCGCCGCAGCGATCGGGGACCGTCCGGTGGGCCGCATCCTCGTCACCCCGGTCGAGGATCCGCCGTGGGCCGCTCGTCGGGTCCGTGCGCTGGCGGACGAGCGGTCGATCCCGGTCACGACGGTCGTGGCAGGAGCACACGTCGAGCTGGGGGAGGTGAGTGCCACGGCGTGGTGGCCGGCACGAGTGGTCGCGGGCGGCTCGGCGGCCAACAACGCCAGCATCGTCCTGCACGTGCAGATGGGGGAGCTCTCGGCCCTGCTGCTGGGGGACGTCGAGCGAGAGGCCGGCCACGCGATGCTGCTGGCGATGCGCCGCGACCCGGGCATGGCCGCGGCTGCGGCCGACCTCGACGTGGTCAAGATGCCGCACCACGGCTCGAGCAATCTCGACGAGGACTTCATGGACGAGGTGGTGGCGCCCGTCGCGATCATCAGCGTCGGCGAGGACAACACCTACGGTCACCCGACGCCCACGGCCCTGCAGTGGGCGCGCGAGCACGGGGCCCGCGTGCTGCGGACCGATCAGGACGGTGACATCGCGATCGTCGAGGGCCCCGCCGTCCGCAC
>JAKDKQ010000156.1 GCA_030453295.1 Janibacter sp. | reverse complement strand
GAGCAGGCCTGACTCGAGCGTCCCGGTCTCAGTCGCCGGGGTCGAGCAGCGCCCGGATGTCGGTCGAGGTGATCGCCCCCGACAGCGCCCCGCCCTCGTCGACGACCCGCTCGAAGAGGTCCCGCTTGCGCTCTTGCAACGCCAGGACCTTCTCCTCGATCGTCCCGGTCGAGACGAGCCGGTAGACCATGACCGGCCTGTCCTGACCGATGCGGTGCACCCGGTCGATGGCCTGAGCCTCGGCGGCGGGGTTCCACCAGGGGTCGAGGATGAAGACGTAGTCGGCCTCCGTGAGCGTCAGCCCGACTCCGCCGGCCTTGAGGCTGATGAGGAAGGCCGTCTGCTCCCCCTGCTTGAAGCCGTCGATGACCTCGGGCCGGTTGGTGGTCGAGCCGTCGAGATAGCTGGTCGTGATCCCCTCGGCGTCGAGCCGATCGCGCACGAGCCCGAGGAATCCGGTGAACTGGCTGAAGACGAGCGCCCGATGTCCCTCGACCGCCAGCTCGCGCAGGTGCTCGACGAGCACGTCGATCTTGGCCGAGGCGCCCTGCCCGAGGAGCTCCTCGTCGACGAGCCCGGGGTCGAGGCTCAGCTGACGCAGCCGGGTGAGGGAGGCGAGGATCGCCACGCGGTTGCCGTCGGGATCCTCCAGGAGACCGAGCACCCGCTTGCGCTCGCGCTGCAGGTGACGGTCGTAGACCCGACGATGGGTCGGGGTGAGATCGACGGGCAGGACCTGGACCTGCTTGGGCGGGAGGTCGAGCGCCACCTGCTCCTTGGTCCGGCGCAGCATGAGCGGACGAATGCGCCGGCGCAGCCGGTCGAGGAGCTCTGGCTGCGCCCCGGACTCGATGGGCTTGCGATAGAGGTCGTTGAACTGGTCGCGGCGGGGGTAGAGCCCAGGCGCCGCGAGGGCGAAGAGGGACCACAGGTCCATCAGCGAGTTCTCCAGCGGGGTCCCCGTCACCGCCAGGACGAAGGGAGCGGACAGCCCCCGCAGTGCCTGGTGGATCTTGGACCGGTCGTTCTTGACGAACTGCGCCTCGTCGAGGATCACCCCACGCCACTCGACCTCGGTGAACTGCTCGGCGTCGATGCGCAGCACGGCATAGGAGGTGACGACGAGCTGGGCCCCCTCGACGGCCTCGACCACCGAGCTCCCCCGGCGCTTGTGGGTGGACCCGAGGGTGCACACCTCGAGGTCAGGGACGAACTTCGCCGCCTCGCTCGCCCAGGTGCCGACGACGCTCGTGGGGGCCACGACGAGGACGGGACGATCGAGGTCGCCCGCCTCGTGGGCCCGGGCGAGCAGGGCGAGCGCCTGCACCGTCTTGCCCAGGCCCATGTCGTCGGCCAGCACGCCGCCGAGGCCGGCGTCCCACAGCGTCGTCAGCCAGTGGTAGCCCTCGAGCTGGTACGGGCGCAGGGTCGCCCCCAGAGAGGTGGGCACCGAGGGTGCGGGCAGGGTGTCGATCTCACGGAGGGTCTCGACGCTGGCCCGCCACGCGTGCTCGCGGTCGACCGCGATGTCACCGAGGTCGGACAGCTCGTCCCAGAGGTCGGCCTGGTAGCGGCTCAGGCGCAGGTGCCCGGCCTCCGGCTCGGCGAGCTCACGGGCCTCGGCGATGAGCGCACGCAGGTCGGTGAGGACGGGGTGGTCGAGCCGGAACCACTCGCCGGTCTCGAGGTGCATGAGCTCGTCGCCGCGGACGAGCGCCTCGAAGAGCGGCTCGAAGGGGATCTCGACGTCACCGATGGTCACCGAGACGTGCAGGTCGAGCCAGTCGGACCCGCCAGACGTGTCGCCGGCCCCGATCGCGATCTGCGGCTCGTCGACGAGCTCCTCGTAGGTCGGCAGGTCGTCGTCGAGCTCGACCACGACGCGGGGGTCGTCGTCGAGGAGGGGCACGACCTGCGTGAGCACATGGATGGCGTGGGGCCCTCGCAGGCTGACGGAGGGCTGGAGCATCCAGCGGTGACCGGCTCGGTCCCCCGAGATCGCTCCGGGGATGGCCGTCAAGGCCTCGATCTCCCGGACGAGGGCACGCTCTGCTGCGTGGTCACGGGGGACAGCGCCTGCTGCTGCGGCACCGACGACGTGGCTCTGCGCCCCCGCGGCGTAGACGAAGCCGAGGTCCAGACGGATGCCGTGGCCGGCAGCACGCACGTGCACGTGCAGCCGAGGCGCGACGGACTCGGGCAGGTCGACGCTGTGGTCCGACGAGATCACCGGGAGGCGCCGGCGCAGGCGGGTCAGATACAGCGCGAGGAAGCGATCGACATCGGCCTCGGGGACCTCGACCGCCCGCTGGAGTCCGACCAACGCCGCCACGTCCGCCGCCAGAGGCGATGTGAGCGACGCCAGCGTCAGGCTGCCGTCCTCGCGGGTGATGACCAGTCCGTGGCTCGGATCGCCGACGAGATGGATCTCCTCGATCTGGTCCTCGTCGTCGCTGCCTCCCGCGAGTCCCTCGACGACAGGGCGCAGGAGCAGTCCCCCACCGGCGCGGGTCACGTCGAGCACCATCTCGGCCGGCGAGTCGTCGAGCTCGATCGGCTCATGCGACTCCCCGTCGATGAGGGCCACGCCCGCGTCGTGGATCCTTCGCAGTGCCGGCCACACGTCGGCGCCGAAGTCGTCGAGGTAGCAGGTCATCGCCGTGCCGTACGAGTAGCGATAACCGCCCCCGGACCGCAGGTCGTGCAGCTTGGCCAGCTCGTCGAGCACCTGACGGTGGGACTCCAGCACCGTCGCTGAGGACCAGCCGTGGCCGCGCACCTCGGACCACCCGTACTTCTTCGCCCAGCCGCCCGCCTTGGTGCGGCGAGTCGGTCGCAGCCGCACGCGTGGCTCTGGCGGCTGGTTCCACACACCACGTGAGTCGAGGACGATCTCGACGATCAGTGCCATGGGCGACCCACCCTGCTCGAGACGCTCGGCAGGCTGCTCCGCGGCGAAGGGAGACAATGCCTGCTCCCAGGACGAGACCGCGGGCTCGTCACCGCCGAGGGCGTCGCGCACGGTGAGGATCACGGCCACGGCGTGCTTGCAGTCCGTGGCGACCGGACAGCTGCAGCGCGCGCTCCACTCGAGCACGTCGTCCTTGGGGTCGCTGTGCTGGGAGATGATCGTCTGGTAGCTCTGCGCGCCCGAGCCCTTGACCTTGGCCACGACCACCCGGCCGCGGTTGAGCGTGGCGATCTGGGTGACCATCTCCCGGTCGGCATAGCCCACCCCGCGCTGGAAGGTCCCGAGGTCCAGCGCCTCCTCGAGACGCTCATCGGTCAACGTGCGCACCCAGGTCGCGGAGGCCAGGTCCCAGACCATGGGTCAGCCCCGGAGTAGGGAAGGACGGAAGATCAGCATGCGTCCACAGTAAGTGCCGGGCCCGTCAGCACTGCCCGCGGCGGTAGTCGTGTGGGTGAGCGGGGCCAGCCCTGCTGGGCTGTGGATGACACCTGCCGGGACCGCGGTCCAGCGTGTTGCCGTGCTCGGGTGCGGGACCAGGCCGTGACCGTCAGACTGTGACCGTGGTCGACGACTTCCTCATCGCGCGCAACCCCGAGGCGGACAGCACGCTGCCCTATCTCGTGCGCATCCCGCTCCGGGACCGCGTCATCGTGCTCAAGACCAAGGACGTCTGGCCGCGCACGAGCAAGCTCTACTGCCACCGGGCCGAGGCCTGGCCCACCACCCCAGAGATCGTCGAGCGGGTCCCCATCCGCACCTGCTCGAGCCGCGGCGCCGCGATCGACCTCGTCATCGACCGCGCCCGCGAGAACCGCTCGCAGTTCGTCCTCACCCATGCCCGCGGACGCGAGGTGATCTTCTGGCAGAGCGCCCGCACGACGAAGCAGGCCCGTCCCCGCGTCACCCTCCCGACCGCTCGCGCGCAGGGCAGCACCGACCTCGAGATCCTCGTCGACCACCGCGAGCGGTACGCGTGGAAGTTTTCCCACCAACAGGCCACCACGGAGCGAAGGGGGCTGCCCGCCGGCGACTACGCCGTCGAGGCCGACGACACGATCGTCGCGGCCGTGGAACGCAAGTCCTTGGCGGACCTGGCCTCCAGCCTCACCAGCGGCCGCCTCGGCTACGTCACGGCGGAACTGGCCTCCCTTCCCCGGGCTGCGGTGGTGGTGGAGGACCGGTACTCGCAGGTCTTCGCCCTCCAGCACGTGCGACCCGCGGTGGTCGCCGAGGCCATCGCGGAGAGCCAAGCGCGCTTCCCGCAGGTACCGATCATCTTCGCCGAGAACCGCGCGCTGGCCCAGGAGTGGACCTACCGCTTCCTCGCCGCTGCACGGGCGGAGGTCGGCCTCGGCGGGCCGACGGACTCCGCGCTCGAGTCGCTCACGCCGCCCGCACCGGCGAGCGCCGCAGACATCCGACGGTGGGCACGGGAGGCCGGCTACGAGGTGTCCGCCCGCGGGCGGATCCCCGAGGAGATCAGGCGGGCCTTCGAGCGCCTCTGACCGCGCCACCTGGCAGGACCGCACCACCACGGGCTGCGGCCCGGGACTGGTCCGCGCGGCGACGGGCCCTCGTGGTCACCCCCATGGGCTGAGCGTCCAGCCCGGGTCAACCACCCCGCGGCCGGCGACCCATGCCATGAGACTGCGCTGGTCCGGTGGGCTCAACCGGTCCGGGAGCGTCGCGAGCAGGACGCGCAGGTCCCAGTCGACGTAGTCCTGCGACCAGTCCGCCCCCGTGTACGACAGCCCGAGGTCGACGTGGTGCCTCTCGACCTCCCGAAGGCGGTGCGCGGGGCAGGCCGTGACGGGGTAGGCCTCGCCACCGAGGAGCTCGCCGTGCGGCCAGCCCGCGGCCTCGGCCGTCTCGAAGAGCTCCAGCAGCCGTGCCCGGCTCGCCCGCAGTCCTGCCAGGACCTCGACCGCAGGCCGGTGGGCACCCCCTTCGATCTCGTCGCGGCGCTGCTGGGCGCCCCCGGCGTACTTGCCCAGACCCTCGCCGCGCAGCGCTCCCTCGACCCGGCGGGCGTGGCCGTCGGCATTGCTCGCGAGGTGGGTGAGCACGTGGCCGACCGACCAGTCCGGCAGGCGGCTGGGGGCCCGCAGATCGTCGTCGTCGAGGTCGGCGACCGTCGCCGCCAGGCGCTCCTCCGCTGCGCGGCACAGCTCGATGGCTCGGGTGGGGTCCTGGGCGAGGTCGATCATGGGCTGCTTCCTGCGAAGGGGGCGACGCCCGCAGCCTAGAGCGCCCACGTGGCAGGGGCCGGCGCGGTGAAGACAGGCCTGAGCCCCGGCCCGTGTGGGGCCGGGTGCGGGGCGGGGCCGCTAGGTGTGCCACCTGACACCAGCGGCCGAGATGGTGCAGGTCAGGCCATGGGTGTGGACCCTGGTGTGGTGGCGCTCGCACAGCAGGGCCGCGTTGTCGAT